>NZ_CP029459.1 GCF_003614235.1 Clostridium novyi
ATTAAGAAGTATTGAAATTAAAGATAATAGATTTGGGGGAATTGATGTGGGAATAGAAAATAAAAAAAGTGAGTTAAGGTATAAACTTCATGAGAAACCGCCTCTAAAGACTTCAATATTATTAGCATTTCAAACTATTTTAACTGGATTTGGGGGGATTGTTGCAGTTCCCTTAGTAGTAGCTGGAACTTTAGGACTTCCTTTTGATGAAATTACATTTTGGGTAAGCTGTGCTCTTTTTGTTGCAGGAATAGTTACTATTATTCAATCCCATGGACTTGGTAAAATAGGCTCAAGACTACCTATTGTAATGGGAACGTCCTTTGCTTTTGTTGGAGTATCTATAACCGTTGGAAAGAATTATGGCATAGCAGAAATATTTTGTGCTACCATAGTAGCTGCTTTAGTTGAAATTATTTTAAGCAAATTTATTAGACCTTTAAAAAAATTTCTACCACCAGTAGTAACTGGTACAGTAGTTACTTTAATAGGACTCACAATAATACCAGTTGCAATAGATTGGTTAGCTGGGGAGTTGGAATGCCTAATTATGGATCAATAAAAAAATATATTAGTTGGGCTTACTGTAATGATAATTATAATATTACTGAATCAATTTGGAAATGAGTTTTTAAGTTCAGCATCTATTGTTATTGGAATCATCTGTGGTTATATATTGGCGGCTTTTACAGGAATGTTAGATTTTACATCAGTAGAATCTGCCTCAATTTTTTCATTTCCCAGACCATTTAAATATGGCTGTAAGTTTAACATAGCAGCCATTTTAGCATTTATCCCTGTATATTTAGCAACAACCGTTGAAACTGTAGGAGATACATTAGCTATTGGAGCAGCTTGCGAACATGAAGTAACAGGGGAAGAATTATCTAGTGGAGTCTTGTGTGATGGTTTGGAAGCATACTAGCTGGAATTTTTAATTCAGGAGCTAATACAAGTTTTAGTCAATGTTCAGGACTTATAAATGTTACTGGAGTTGCAAGCCGCTTTGTAACTATACTTGCAGGAGGATTACTTATAATAGCTGGTTTAATACCTAAATTTGGTGCCATAGTAGCAGTTATGCCTAATCCAGTTTTAGGTGGAGCTGGTGTTATAATGTTTGGAATGATAGCAGGTGCAGGTATTAAAATGTAGGTGAGGTAAAGTTTGATAGAAGAAATATGTTAGTTGTATCTGTTTCTTTAACCCTTGGCCTTGGAGTAATGTTTAAACCAGATATATTAAGACAATTTCCTACTGCAATTCAAACTATATTTGGTTCAGGTGTAACAACTGGAACTATATCTGCCATACTATTAAACATAATTTTACCTAAAATAATTCAATTAATAAAGATTTAAATAAACAGAAAGTATAAATAGTTAACACCTTTAGTAAATAATGTTAAAACAAATTCAATATAAATAAAAAAATATGTTAATATATATGTATTAACATATTTTTTATTATAAGGTAATTAGTTAGGGGGGTGTATTTTTATGTTAAAATTCAAAGAAAATCTACAATAGGTCTAACTTTATTAGTTAGTAGCCTTGTTTTAACAGGTTCATTTGTTGTTACAAATGCTGCAACTCATGAAACTATTCAAGTTAATAAAAAAGTATCTAATTTTAAACATAGTAATGTATTAATAAATCTAATGAAATGATAACTAATAAATCATATAATGGATTAAAAACCAGAATATGTAGGAAATTTTGATAATATGCCAGGAAAGTTTAAAACTCCATGTGTAAAAAAAGCTTTTGGTAATGGCAATTGGAAAGTTAAAGTTGTTTCAGGATATAATCATTACACATATAAAACTGCTCCACAAAAGGTAAAAGCTCGATATAAGGCTGCTTGTAAATCTATTAATAAAACTCCTAATGATTCTGATGTTATATCAGTACCTCAAGGATTAGATAATTAAATAAAGCCTTTAAATAAAGACTTCATAATTGAAGGCTTTATAAATTATCCAATAAAATATTTTAATTTATCAAAATAATTTTCATACACAAAGGATTCTCTGGTGTGTTATATATTTCATAAAGGATATTCTCATTTCCTGAACACAATCATGGTAAATTAACTTTGTCATAGGTGAAGAAATATTTAATATATTTAAACATATATTAGAGGCAACTCCAGGTAGATTATATCTTTAAATTCTCCTTTATTAAGAACAACTTCTTTAGTTATGGTGTCATCAAATACACTATATTGTAATATACACTTTACCCTTAAATTAATAATATTTTTAAATCTTATATAGTTCATTGGAGAATATAAATTATTACAATAACAACAACACTTTAAATTTTCATTATAAATCACCTTATTATATAATATACTAACTCAATATATTATATTTTATATATTTAACTTTGTTATTTTTATTATATATTTACATTAATTGTTAATTTAGTTCCCCCTTATAAAAGTGATAAATTTTATTATTTTGATAAATTTATTTTAATCATAGGTAAGTATATTTTAAATCTTTTGGATTAGGAGTAACTCTAAAATGTGTATTCTTACCCTTTCCATTGATGTAATATGCTTGGGCTAAATTCAAAGCTTTTACACGTGTAGATGTAGAGTTATTTTTTGAAAAAAATCTTTTAGTATAATTTTTAAAATTCATATAAATCCCCCTTAAAATTATGTCAAAATTCGTGTAAATAGTTAAAAATTATATTACATAAAATGCAATATAATTAAATAATTATGCTTAAAAGAATTTTATGGAAATAATATGTGAAAATTAAATAATATATGCTAATATATTAAAAGAATTATTATATTATATATTAGGAGGGGTTATATGAAGATATTTCATAAAAAGTATATATTCATTGGAATATTTATTTTATTAGTATTTAATAATATTGTTTTGAGATATAAAATATTTTTTATAGGAGATCAAAGAGAAAGGGAACAAATATTGAGCTCAACCACTTGGAAACTGTATAAAGATGGTTATGATGAAAAAGATATAAAAAAGATTAAAGTACAATATTATGCATTAAAGGTGGAACTTCACCTTATGATGTATTAGTTGTTTTTAGTAAAGAACCTTCTAGAGCATACTTATATTCTTGGATTGATGTGAACAAAAAGGAAAAAGGAGTTCAGCCTTCAGGGGACTGTACTTCAACTTTTAACTAGAATTCATTTACATTATTAAATCTTCTTTTGTATGAAAATGAGATTAGTAAACTAGATTCCATTCCCTTTATCAAAGTGATAAATTTTATTATTTTGATAAATTTATTTTAATCATAGGTAAGTATATAGACATCAAAATAAAATTATATATAGATTATCATTTTGATAGTTATTAAAAGAATTTATTTAAATATTAAGGCTAAAGTCCTTTAAATATGTAGTTATATAAAAGGAAGATTTGGCATGAATAATGCTTAATTATAAGCAAGTATTAAATTAATTTCTATATACACTAAGAAAAATAATTTAGTTAATAAAGTAATAAAAAGTAAGCTAAAGGGGGAATCTTTAATGAAAATAGTTTTAGCATTAGGTGGAAATGCTCTTCAGGCAAATCCTAAGGATGCATCTGCCGAAGCCAGTTAATAACTTGCAAAAAAACAGCTAAATCTATAGTTGATTTAATTGAAGAAGGACATACTGTGGCAATTGTACATGGAAATGGACCACAAGTTGGACAAATATTAAGTTCTATAGAAGGAGGGCATAAATTTAATTCAGAGGTAAATAAGCTTATGCCCTTTGATGTTTGTGGAGCTTATTCACAAGGTTATATAGGTTATCATCTTCAAAATGCTATAGAAGGAGAATTAAGAAAAAGGAATATAAAAAAACCTGTAGACACAGTTATAACTCAGGTTTTAGTTGATAAAAATGATGAAGGTTTTCAAAATCCAACTAAACCAATAGGATCATTTTATTCAAAGGAAGAAGCTAAAAAGCTTTCTAATGAAAATGGATATATAATGAAGGAAGATGCAGGTAGAGGGTATAGAAGAGTTGTAGCATCACCGAAACCATTGGATATAGTTGAAAAGGATACCATTAAGGCTATGTTAAGTGCTGGAATAGTTACAATATCTTGCGGTGGAGGTGGTGTACCAGTAATAGAAGAAAAGGGAGAAATGAAAGGTGTACCAGCTGTTATAGATAAGGATTTTGCAGCTGAAAATTAGCTGAAATAATTAATGCAGATATGTTACTTATATTAACAGCTGTAGATAGGGTATGTATAAACTTCAATAAACCTAATGAAAAAGATTAAAAGAAATTACCCTTGAAGAAGTTGATAAATATATAAAAGAAGGTCAATTTGCTCCAGGAAGTATGCTTCCAAAAGTAGAGGCTGCTAAGAAATTTGTTGAATTTGGAGAAAACAAAATTGCTTTAATAGCTTCCCTTGAAAAAGCTAAAGAGGCTATAAAAGGATTAAATGGTACAAGAATAATAAATTCATAAATTTAATAATATACATAAAAATAACTGTTGAATTTCAGCAGTTATTTTATGTATATGTATAAAAAACTTAAATTAAATATATTATGCCACATAATACCATAAAATAACCGATTATATTGAATATTTCACATAAACAGGTTATAATACTATTAAATTCTAAAAAATAGCATTAAAAGTAAAAACAATGCAATTAATGGATTTTATTAAAAAAACTATTAAATTTTCTTATAAGAGGTGACGTTAAATTGAAAAAAATCAAAGTAGAGGATGCAGTTGGTACAGTATTAGCACATGATTTAACTAGAATTGTACCTGGTGAGTGTAAAGGGCCAGCTTTAAAAAAGGATATATTATAAAAGAAAAAGATATAGAAACTTTGAAAAGTATGGGGAAAAATCATTTAAATATTATAGAACTATCAGATAATGAACTCCATGAAAATGAGGCAGCACAGAGAATTGCTAATGCCTCAGCGGGAGAGGGCATAATCCTAGAAGGACCCTCAGAGGGAAAAATTCAGTTAAAGGCTAAAGAAAGAGGAGTATTAAAAATAAATTTAGATACTTTAGAAGCTATTAACGATATAGGAGCGTTAACTTTAGCAACACTTCATAATAATACATTAGTTAATAAAAATCAGTCCGTTGCTGCAACAAGAGCCATACCCTTGGTTATAGAAAAGGATAAAATAGAAAAGGTAGAGGATATATGCAAAAAACTTGGCAAGGCTGTCAGTGTAAAAGAAATACACTCTTTAAAAGTAGGGATTATTATAACAGGTTCAGAGGTATATGAAGGGAAAATAGAAGATAAGTTTGCACCAGTATTTAAAGAGAAAATTCAATACTATGGATGTAAACTTACAGAGATAATATATGCTCCAGATCATAAAGAAAAAATAGAGGAGGGAATAAAAGCCCTTATAAAAAATGGAGCAGAAGTAGTTATTGCAACAGGAGGCATGTCAGTAGATGCAGATGATGTAACACCAATTGCTATAAAAAATGTATCTGATAGAGTAGTGTCTTATGGAGTACCAGCATTACCAGGAAATATGCTTATGCTAGCATACTTAAAAGACGTTGCTATATTTGGGATACCTGGAGCTGGAATGTATTTTAAAACTACATCCTTTGATTTGATTTTTCCAAGGATACTTGCAGGAGAAAAGTTAAAGAAAAAAGATATAACTTCTTTAGCTCATGGTGGATTGTGTTTAATGTGCAAAAATTGTACATACCCAGTTTGTGCCTTTGGAAAATAAATTAGGAAGATATGGATTTAATCCACTTCAATAATATTATTACTATTTAAGAAAGAAGGCGTATTAAAATGTTTAGACTTAAAAAATTTTTTGTTGCTTTACTAGTTATAGTTTTTGGAACTATTTCTTTAGTAGGGTGTGGAAGTGAAAAAAAAGCAGTAAGTGAAACTAAAGCAAAACAAGAGGACAAGGTATTAATGGTTTATTGCGGTGCAGCATTGAAAAAACCTATGGATGAAATAGGTAAACTTTTTCAAGAAAAATATGGAGTGGAAATTAGATATACATACGGTGCTTGTCAGCAACTTTTAAGCCAAATACAAGTAAGTAAAAAAGGTGATGTGTATATTCCAAGCTCACTTAGCTATTACAAAATTGTAAAAGAAAAAAAATTAGCTGACTATAAAAAGGATGTTGCTTATCATAGACCAGCTATAGCAGTTTCAAAAGAAAATCCTAAAAATATAAAAAATATAGAAGATTTAGCAAAGCCAGGAGTTAAAGTAATACTTGGAGATAAATCAACAGCAATAGGAAAAATTTCAAAGAAAATATTAGATAAGAATAAAATATATGATAAAGTTATGAAAAATTTAGTTGTTACAACAGCAACAGCAAATGAAATTGTAGTTGATTTACAAATGAAAAAGGAGACGCGTCTATTTTATGGGAAGAGAATGCTTTAAATTCAAAGGATTTAAAACCTATTGAAATTCCAAAGGATAAAAGTGCTATAAGCACTATAACAGCATGTGTTCTTACTTCCTCTAAAGATGAAGAATTGTCTAAGAAATTTGTTGACTTTGTTGTATCTAATGAAGGAAAAAGTATTTTTAAGAAATGTGGTCTTAAAACTATAGAATAAAATAACTGAGGGGACTGTTAGACATGAGAAAAAAACTAAATAATTCTTATAACGTTATATTTGTAGCAATAATTTCAATGTTTACAGCTTTTTATTAGCATTGATAATTTCATCCTTAGGTATGGTTTTAATTAAAGGAGTACCAAGTTTAAAGACAAGCTTTGCAAATCCAGAAATTAGATTTGCATTAAAGTTGAGCATTTGTACTTCAATTATTTCTACATTATTTTGTATATTGTTTGCAGTTCCTGTAGCTTATTCTTTAGTTAGGTTTAACTTTTGGGGGAAGAAAATAGTAAATACTATAATAGATACACCTATGGCACTTCCTCCAAATGTTGCCGGTATTGCTTTACTTATTCTTTTTAGTAGCACAGCCTTTGGAGAATATCTAGAAAGTATAGGTTTAACTTTTATCTTTACACAAAAGGGCATAATACTTGCCCAATTTTTTATAAATGTTCCTTATATGATAAGAATTCTAAAATCTGCAATAGAAAACATAGATCCAAGAATGGAGTTTGTTTCTAGAACTTTAGGATGCTCTAGGGCTGAGGCTTTCTTTAAAGTTACACTTCCATTAGCTAAAAATGGAGTTACTGCAAGTATAGTTATAACATGGGCAAGAGCATTAGGAGCTTTTGGAGCTGTTTTGATGATTGCAGGTGCTACTAGAATGAAAACAGAAACTCTTCCAATTTCCTTATATTTAAATTTATCTTGCGGAGATTTAGATGCAGCATTAGCTGTTGCAAGTATACTTATAATAATTTCTATGCTATCTTTAGTTATTTTTGAACTTTTAGGAAGCAAAGAGCCCTTTTAAAAATTTTCGGAGGATACATTAAGGAGGATAAAATGTTAAAAATTCAACATCTACATAAAAAATTAGGTGACTTTAAGCTTACAGATATAAATCTTGAAATAGCAAAGGGAGAATATTTTGTTATATTAGGTCCAACGGGAACTGGAAAAAGTATTGTTTTAGAAACTTTAGCTGGATTATATAAGCCAGATGAAGGAAAAATTTATTTTAATGAAGTAGATTTAACTAATGAATATCCGGAAAATAGGGAAATTGGTTTTGTATATCAAGACTATGTGTTATTTCCTCATCTATCAGTTAAAAACAATATAATCTTTGGGTTAAAACAAAAAAAGATTCCTAAAGATGAAATTCAACAAAAGTTAGATGATATATTATCTATGTTTAAGATAAATCATTTAATAAATAGAAAACCTTTAACTTTAAGTGGTGGGGAACAACAAAGGGTAGCTATAGCTAGAGCACTTATTACATCTCCTAAAATTCTTTTAATGGATGAACCCTTAAGTTCTTTAGATCCAAAGACTAAGGAAGAATTTATATACATGTTAAAGAGTATACATGATAAAAGAAAAAACACAGTAATACATGTAACACATGATTTTAATGAAGCTTTAGCTTTAGCAGATAAAATAGCTGTAATGAATAAGGGTGCTGTAGTACAAGTTGGTACTCCAGAGGAAATATTTAAAAGACCCAATTGCGATTTTGTAGCTAATTTTACAGGATTAAAAAAGAGATTTAATGATGCAATAGAAGTTACCGTATAGTTAAATCTGTGATACATAGTATTTAAAAAAAATTATGGGAGATGATAGTATGAATAATTGTGATTTTTATGAAAAACTATTAAAGAAGTTTAGAAAAGTCGTAGAAGAAAATGATCTTTTAAATGAAGAAGTAAATATTAATGGTAGAACTCTTACCCCTAAGGAAGCTATAGGTACTCCAGTAAGACAGGATTATCCAATTATTAAAGGAAAAGAAAAACTTATACAAGCTGAATTTAAAGGAGAAAAAGGACAGGCTTTTACAGATATGCCTGGAGAATTTTCAGGAACAATTTCAGAAATAATAAATAGACCCATAAAAACAAATTTTGATATGGCAATTTTAATATCAACTTTAAATGCAGTTTGCAAATATTTAAAGATAACAGATAAAAGTATTCATTGTAAAGATGAAGATCCAGAAGAATGTGCAAAGAAACTTGTAGAATATATAAAAGAAAAATATGGTCATCCTAAAATAGCTCTTATAGGACTTCAACCAGCTATGCTTCAAAGACTTTCAGAAAATTTTGATGTTAGAGTTGTGGATCTTAATAAAGAGAAAATAGGTAAAGTAAAGTTTGGAATTAAAATAGAAAATGCTGAAGAAAAAACAAAGGATTTGTTAAAGTGGTGTGATGTTATTATGGCTACAGGAAGTACTGTTGCAAACAATACCATTAGAGATTTTTTAAATGAAAAACCAGTTATATTCTTTGGAACTACTATAGCTGGAACAGCTGAACTTATGAATTTACCTAGGTTTTGTCCATGTAGTAATTAATATAAATATTAGTGGGGGAAATATATGATAAAAGTAGCAATTTTAACAATTAGTGATAAAGGATCAAAGGGGGAGAGAGTAGATATTACAGGAACAGCTTTAAAAGAATTATTAGAAAAAGAAGAATATAAAATAGAATACTATAAGGTTATTCCAGATGAAATGGATGAAATTATAGAAGAGATAATAAAGGCAAGTGATAATTTAAAGGTAGATTTGATACTTACAAATGGGGGAACTGGGTTTTCAAAAAGAGATATTACCCCAGAGGCTACATTTAAAGTAATGCATAAGGAAGCACCTGGTATATCAGAAGCTATGAGATTAAACTCTTTAAAAATTACTCCTAAAGCTATGTTATCAAGGGGAGTATCTGGTATAAGAAATAATACTCTCATTATAAATTTACCAGGCAGTCCCAAGGGAGCAGTTGAAAATATTCAAGTAGTATTACCTGCCCTTAAACATGGTATTGAAATACTAAAAGGGGAAGTTTCAGAGTGTGCAAGATAGTGTTTAATGTCTAAACTATTTTAAGGGGGGTTAGTTATGTTAGATAGTTACGGAAGAAGAGTAGAATACCTAAGAATTTCATTGACAGAGAAATGTAATTTAAAATGCATTTACTGTATGCCAAAGGAATCATATTTAGAGGAAAGACATTGTACCAAAAAAATTAGTAATGAAGAAATAATTAAATTTTTAAAGGCTTCAGTAAATTTAGGAATAAAAAAAGTAAGGTATACTGGTGGAGAGCCCCTTATAGTTAAAGACATAGATAAACTTATTTATGATACAGGGAAAATACCTGAAATTAATGATATATCAATAACTACTAATGGAATACTTCTTTATGATATGGTAGAAGAATTAAAAAATTCAGGACTTAAAAGAGTAAATATAAGTCTTGATACATTAAAGGAAGATAGATTTAAAAAGATAACAAGAAATGGAGATATAAATAAAGTATTTCAAGGTATTGATAAATGTTTAAGTCTTGGAATGACTTCTTTAAAGATAAATGTAGTACTTTTAAAGGGAATAAATGATAATGAAATAGGAGATTTTATAAATTTAACAAAGAAACTACCTATAGATGTAAGGTTTATTGAACTTATGCCTATAGGGGAAGGAATTAAGTTTTACAAAAATTCACTTATGACATCAGAAGAAGTTTTACAAAGGTTTCCTATGCTTGTTAAAATTAAAAATAAAGGCATTAGTACAGCAGAGTTATATAAATTAAGAAATGGAAAGGGAAGAGTAGGATTTATTAGTCCTTTAAGTTGTAAGTTTTGTAAAGAGTGTAATAAAATAAGACTTACGTCAGAGGGAATAATAAAACCTTGTTTACATTCTCAAGAAGAGCTAAGTATTAAAGAGTATATAGATAATGAAGTTTTACTTATTTCAAAAATAAAAGAAGCTATATTAAGTAAACCTGAAGAACATAATATGGAATTAAGGAAAAAAAGTGAAACAGAAAGAATGATGTTTCAAATAGGAGGATAGAATATGAATGAAAAAGAACTTACTCATATAAATAAACAGGGACGAGCAAGAATGGTAGATGTAAGCTATAAAGATAAAACTAAAAGAGTTGGAGTTGCTTTTGCTAGTATATATATGAAAAAGGAAACTTTAATGAAAATTAAAGAAGGAAGTATAAAAAAGGGGGATGTTCTTTCAGTAGCTCAAGTAGGAGGAATAATGGCAGCTAAAAATACTCCTAGTATAATTCCAATGTGTCATTCTATTATGCTTTCAGGATGTGATATTAGTTTTAAATTTCATGAAAAGATTGCAAAATAGATATTGTAGCCGAAGCAAAAACTATAGGTGAAACTGGAGTGGAAATGGAGGCACTTACTGCTGTTTCAGTAGCAGCACTTACTATATATGATATGTGTAAAGCTATAGATAGAGAAATGGTGGTTTCAGATATAAAACTTCTAAAAAAAACAGGTGGAAAATCAGGAGAGTTTATTAGAAAATAGCTTAAATTAAAGGGGATATAGGTTAATTTGTTTTTACACAAATAATCCTACATCCCCTATTTATTAGAGAACGAGGGGGTATAATTATTAAAATAATAAAATTTATTTTATGTATTTTGTCTTATGTATCAATTATATTTACTATTTTTGCTTGGAAATCAGGACTTCAATTTAGCCAATCAGAATTACTGCCAATAATGATATCTAGTAGCATAAATTTATTGATGTTTTTTATTTATAAAATTTTATATATTAAAGATGACATAAATAAAAAATACATAAAATTTATATATATGGGAGGATTTTACATTAATTTATTTTTTGTAGGATTTTGTATAGTAGTTATTCTAGGAATTAGAGTTGCTCCGTGAAAATTAATAATAAAATTCTCAGTAGAATTTCAAGTTAATCCTGTTGATTTTTGTTACAATGTTATATAATCTAAATTTCAGCAGATTCTTTAACTTTTAAAGTTCTAGATGATGCATTTTATTTTCAAAAAAAACACCTCCTTCTTTAAAATAAAGTTCTTTGTATCTTTATATATGGAATTATTATTTTAAATGGAGGAAGGAGACTTAGATAATAGGTTTTAACGCCAAAATGATACTATGTCAAGTTAATAATAGTTGTCATAGTAGTCATAGTATCACTATCTTATATGATGTTATAAGTAGAATAGATTATATTAAATTATTAGATGATGTATTAAGTTATTATGTACGCAGTAAAAATAGACAAGCTATACATGGAGTTACAACTATGTACAGCTTGTCTATTTTATTCTTATTGACTATCTAGTGTTGATTAAGGGTAGTTTTCACTGGCAGTAAAACCTAACCTAAATTACTCATAAGATAAACTTCTTTTTTCTCATCCTCAGTAATTCCAATATATCTTAAAGTTTCACGTTTTGATGAATGGTTAAAAATTTGCATTAATATCTCAAGGGATACCCCTTTATTATAAGCATGATAGCCAAAGGTTTTACGAAGAGAGTGAGTATCGATTTCCCCGGAAATTATATTTCCATTGTCATCTTTTTTAACAATACCAATGGATTCAGCTGCATTATTTAATATGTACCAAGCATGCTGACGTGAGATTGGTTTATTTACTCCTTTTCTACTTTTGAATATGTATTCATCTAAAGATTCTGGTTTTGTTTCTTTTATGTAGGTTTCTAAAACTTTTTTTATAATTGGGCCAATATAAAACCTATTGCTTTTTGTAGTTTTCTTTTCTTTAATTAAACAAGAATCCTTTATTTTAAAATCTGGGTACACAAGATCCGAAAACTTTAATTTTAAAATATCACTAATTCTAAGTCCTACGTTTATTCCAAATACAAATAGTAATTCATTTCTTGTACTTTCACCCTTTAAGTACGTTCTCATAGCTTTTATTAATTTTATATCTCTAATTGGTTCAACTGTTTTCATTTTTATATCCTTTCTCTTTTTTAGTTTAACGTAACTAGCAGAAGTCTCCCATCTTCTATAAGTGGGAGATGAATGCGTAAATATAACTTGCTTCTATTATTTTTTTTGTGTTAAAATATAATCAGTAGTAAATAATAGTAAGAGGTGATAACAATACAATTAGATACAAATAATCATTCAGTATTCTTATTACATTATCATCTTGTATTAGTTATAAAATACAGAAGAGAAGTAATAAATAATGACATAAGCACTAGGTTAAAAGAAATATTTGAGAAAATAAGTCCAAATTATAATATAATCATTGAAAAATGGGAACATGACAATAATCATGTTCATGTATTATTCAAGGCACATCCAAATAGTGAGTTATCAAAATTTATAAATGCTTATAAAAGTGCTAGTAGTAGACTTATAAAAAAAGAGTTTCCACAAATAAGACAAAAATTATGGAAAGAATATTTTTGGTCAAGAAGTTATTGTTTACTTACAACTGGTGGTTCTCCAATAGAAGTAATAAAGAAATATATTGAAAATCAAGGAACGAAGTGAGGTGAGGGAGTTGTTAAAAGCTTATAAATATAGAATTTATCCTAATAAAGAACAAAGATTATATTTAGCAAAAACTTTTGGTTGTACTAGGTTTATTTATAACAAAATGCTATCAGATAGAATTAAATTATATGAAGAAAATAAGGATTTAGATATTAAAAAAGTAAAATACCCAACTCCTGCACAATATAAAAAAGAATTTACATGGTTAAAAGAAGTTGATAGTTTAGCTTTAGCTAATGCTCAAATGAATTTAGATAAAGCTTATAAAAATTTCTTTCGAGATAAATCAATGGGTTTTCCTAAGTTCAAAAGTAAGAAAACAAATTATTATAGTTATACTACTAATAATCAAAAAGGAACAGTTTACATTGAAGATGGATATATCAAACTTCCTAAGTTAAAAACTATGATTAAAATAAAACAACATAGGAAATTCAATGGATTAATTAAATCCTGTACTATATCAAAAACACCAAGCAATAAATACTATATATCAATTTTAGTGGATACTGAAAATAAACAATTACCTAAAGTAGATAAAAAAGTTGGTATTGATGTAGGCTTGAAAGAGTTTGCAATTACAAGTGATGGAGAATTTTTTAGTAATCCTAAATGGTTAAGAAAATCAGAAAAAAGACTTAGAAAACTACAAAAGGACTTATCAAGAAAACAAAAAGGAGGCAATAACAGATGTAAAGCTAGATTAAAAGTGGCTAAATTACATGAGAAAATAACTAATCAAAGAAAAAATTTTTTGCATAAGTTATCAATTAAACTAATAAGAGAAAACCAATCTATAGTTATTGAGGACTTAAAAGTAAAAAATATGTTACAAAATCATAAGTTAGCAAAAGCAATAAGTGAAGTGTCATGGTATGAATTTAGAACAATACTAGAATATAAAGCTGACTGGTATGGTAGAGAATTAATAATTGCACCATCAAATTATGCAAGTAGTCAAATATGTTCTAATTGTGGTTACAAAAATAAAGAAGTAAAAAACTTAGAACTTAGAGAATGGGTATGTCCTAAATGTGGAATACATCATGATAGAGATATAAATGCAAGTAAAAATCTGCTGAAATTAGCAATATAATTTTGGTAATTATCTGAGGTCGGTGCGACCTTGTAAGCTTGGGTAAACTTGTTCCCTTAGGAATATTGACCAAGAAGCCCCCACTTCAACGAAGTAAGTGGAGGGTAGTTCACTAAATATTATAAATATGCTATGTTTTTTATGTAATATACGCTTATTCCATAAAATAGGATTTTGTCACAATACATTACTTACATTTCATAGTTTAACAAATAATAATTTACAACCAACTATTATACATTCTTTTATATATTGGATTGTTTTTATAAGTATATTGATTTTTATAGGATCTAAAAGAATAAATAAAATGGATCTTAATTAAAAGAACTAGGGGGTAATGATAATAAATAATTTTGTAGTTCAAATAGAAAACTTAAATAAAACAATTGATGGAAATATAGTTTTTCATAATATAAATTTATCTAAAGGAAATATTTATGGTTTTGTTGGAATTAATGGTTCTGGGAAAAGCCTAATCTTCTTTTATTAGATGAGCCTATGAACGCTTTAGATAAAGATAGTGTAGATAGCATAAGAAAACTAATTTTAAACCTAAAAAACAAAATGTAACCATCATTTTAACAAGTCATAATAAAGAAGATATTGATATTTTTTATGATGAAGTGTATGAAATTGAAAATGGTAGGCTACAGATAGTTAATAAATAGAGGAGAAAATTTATGTGTAAAACCAAGATAAGAATTATTATATTTATTTTAACACTTATAATTTTTATTTTAAGTGGCTGTGGAATTTGTAAAAATGGTATTGTTAAGGAAATAAACACTTATGATAATAAATATAAAGTGATAGCTTTTATTAGAGAAGGTGGGTCAACAACTGGATTTAGTCCTCAAGTATCATTGATAAAAGCTAATAAAAAGTTAAGTGATTCAGATAGTGGAAATATATTTAGATGTAATAAATCTAAGTATATAGATATTCAGTGGAAAGATAAAAATACTTTAATTATAAAATATGATTGTCCAGATGAGGATGTATTTGAAAAGTGTAATAACATAAAAGACATAGATATTGAGTATGTAAAAGTGCAGGAATAAAAAAACTATTTAATATATCTTTTACTTAGTAATTAATAAATTTTACTAGGCTCTTTTTTATCCTTATAATAAAATTTTAAGTGTGTATAGATTAATTTTATGAAAAATTCAATCTATATACACTTATTTTTGAAAATAAAAAAATTAAAATTTAAAGAAATTAGCAGAAATGGCCATATCAAACAAAGTAAGTGGAGAGTAGTTTACACTAGTAATTATACCCTATATACATAAGTATAAAAAAACTAAAGAACATAATTACATTTAAAAGTGAAACTAATATTCCACCTATCCAATTATATTTAATTAGTCCAATTAAAGACATAATAAATCCTATAGGACTAAGTATAACTGAGAGTATCCAAAAAAAAGCTGGAATAGAACAAAAATTAGGTATCCATGATATAATGCTTATTAATACACATCCAATAGAAATCAGCTTACAATTCTTTAAGGAAAAACAATGTGATATTTTATACATAAATTTCCTCCCTCTGTTTAGTTATTGTTAAATTATAACTATAATTCAATATAAATACAATTATATGTTTTTGAGGTTATATTTACAATAAAAAGAAAAAACTACTAAAAGTAATTTAGAATATAAAGGTAAGTTTAATTTGGAAAATTTTAGAATTTTTTAAGATTTTTATAATAAAAATATAGTCTTTATTATTGAATTTTGTGGAAATTAAAAGTACAATTGTAATATAAAATATTATAAAAAAATACAAAACATTTAAATGTAGGAAATTAAAAGATATAAAAGCGTGTTTACATACAAAAAAATACATAACTCTTGGATATGTAAGTTTGGCGGCTTCATCCAAGAGTTAAAAAACACATGATATATCTTTCCAACAACAGAAAACTGCTAGGAGAGCTATATCTAAAAAACTTATTAAAATCTATATATTAGTTTAATATATAGATTTTATATAGTCAATTGGTAATTATAAATTTTTTAATTTATTTATAGCTGTCCTAATAGATAAAGGAGAACACTTAGTGAAGGCACATCAACTAACCTTAAATGATCATGTAACGGATGTTTTAACAAATTTAAATAATGAAGATATAAAAATAACTGCTGATGGAACAGCTGTAAATATGGCACAAAGTCATATAGATATATTACATAAAGAAGATGACGGATATATTACTGTTGCTGTTAAAAAGAAAAACTCATGGTATCAATATCACTATAAGGCAAGGGAGCTTAAAAAAAACATAGGAAAGCTCTTAACCATATATGATTTAAATTTATACATATCTCCAAATAGTTTTTACAAGCCCCTTAGAAGAATTGAAAACGTAAGGAAATTAAATTCTTTATACATAGATATGGATTATTACAATATGGAGAGATTTAAAAATTTAACTCCAGATGAAATAATTTATATTCTAGATAAAGATTATTTTAAAAAGAAAGTACCAGAGGCGAGCTTTATTGTAATAACAGGGCGAGGTATTGCAATTTACTGGTTAATTGAATCAGTACCCTATATGGCATTACCCCTTTGGAATGCAGTTCAAAAGTTTTTGTTAAATGAGCTTCAAGAGGTAGGAGCAGACCCCAAATCCATAGATGCAGCAAGGGTTATGAGGCTTTCAGGGTCATTAAATCAAAAGAGCGGAAAATTAGCAGAACTTTTAGTTTATAACGGAAGCTATAAATATAATCTTCGTGAAATTCAAGAAGAGTATATGCCTGCACTTACACCATATATTAAAAATCCAGCCTTTAAAAGAAAGGGTAGAAAAGCTAAAATAGTTAAAATGTTTAACTGTTATTCTCTTCATTATGCAAGACTTATGGATTTAGTAAAACTTCAGGAGTTTCGACGTGGTCTTTGCAGAAATAAAGATGGTACTTTAACGGAAACAGGTCAAAGGGAGATCATGTGCTTTTTATATAGATATTGGTCATGTTGTTTTACAAAGGACAAGGAAAAGGCTCTTAAAGATACTTTAGAATTTAATAAAGGATTTACTCTACCCTTAGATGAAAATACTGTTAGAACTCAAACTAGACAAGCTGAAAAGGCATATGAGGAATGGCTATATAATGAATTCAACTATAAAAATAAAAATGACAGGACTAAAGAAGAGGAAGAAACCTTTAAAAGTTTTAAAAGTAAAAGAAAACAGTACAAGCTATTAGGTTATAATTATACAAATAAGACACTTATAGATATCCTTTGCATTATAGAAGAGGAAATGAAGCACTTTAAAACCATTATAAGTGAAAAGGAAGTTAAGAGAAGAACTAATATTAGAACAAATGAGCATAACAAGAAGAAGTTTAAAAAACTAAGAAGAAATGAAAATGGATTAACTAAAAGGGAGCAGGAGAAACAAGATAAGATACAAGCAGTTAAAGAGTTAAAAGATAAGGGGCTAATGCAAAAAGAGATTGCTAAAATATTAAAGATTAGTATACCTACAGTAAAAAGATATTACTGTGAAATACAAAAAAATGAAAAAATGTAAAAATAATAGGTATCACGAAACATTCACTATTAAATTATGTGGGCTTTAGCCTGAGGTGCTTTTTTAGCGTATCTTTTAGGTCTTAGAAACAGGGGGCAAAGGAGAAAGATGGGTTATAGGATGTAGGGGTTAGAGAATAGGACCAAGGCCAAGACTACAGTTTTTGTCCTTCTTTTGTTCCTTTTCCCTATTTTCTAGTTCCTAGGTTCTTTCTCTTATGTTTTAGAAATGTTTAGGGGATGGTATTATGTATTCTATTTTAATAGTTGAAGATGATGAATTTCAAAGGGCTTCTTTAAAAAAGATGCTTCAATCTTTAAATAAGAGATTTAATATATATGAGGCATCTAATGCATTAGATGCCTTTAACTTAGCAAAAGACATTGAGATAAATCTTTTTTTAGTGGATATTGAGCTTGAAGAATCATCAGGTCTTCATTTAGCAAATAAACTGAGAACAGTTTCAAAATATAAATTCACATGGATTATATTTTTAACTACCCATATAGAATTTTTAACGGAGGCATTTACAAAGGTCCATTGTTATGATTTTATTTTAAAACCATATAACAAAAATAAAGTTATAACAATGGTACAGGATATTATGGAACATGATATTAAAAAAGATTTCATAAAATTAGAAAGAAAAAAAGTTACTTTTGAAGTTGCAAACAAGATTTATGTTAAAGTTTATGTTGATGAAATTATATTTATTGAAGTTAGCATAAATAGTGTAATTGTATATACTCTAAAAAGGAATTATACATTAAAAAGAACAACCTTAAAGAAATTATTAAGCTTAATAGATGAAGAAAATATAATTCAAAGTCATAAGTCCTTTGCAATAAATTTAAATTATATAAGTAAAATTGAAAAGCTAAATAGTAGACTTTTTAAAGCGTATTTCAGAAATTGCAATGACACTGCATTAATAGGTAATAAATTTAAGGAGACTATATTAGATAAATTTAATGAAAATAAACTATAAGAATTTAATTAGGGGATGATGTGTTTTGCAATTATTTGAGGATTTTATACTTAATATTGGTGAGCTTATAAGTATAGTATATTTATTGGACAAGCTAATCTTTGACAATAAGAAAAGGATGCTAAAGAATTTGTTTATAGTAGTTTTCGGGGCCTTGGGAATTGCTTTTTTGACATATTTTAATAGTAGTTTTATATTTATGTATGTTTTTTTTATAGCTCTATGGAGTGTTATATACAAGAAAAATATAATTAATGTTAGTTTAGAATTTTTTATTATATTAGTTATTTTAACTATAGTACAAATACCAGAAATAAAGTTAGTGCAAATACTAAAAGGAAATACTAATTATGATTTTAAAATGTATAATCTAATGAATTGTATTACATTTTTAATAGTAGTTTTGTTATATAAATTAGTACTTAGAAAAATGATTTTATATATAAAACTTTTGGAAAGTAAAGTGTTATATTGCTTTATTATAAATTATAGCTTATACATTATAGTTTTTAAATTTATTTGGGAATATGATAAAAGTATTATTATAAATAATAAGATCATATTTCTATTAGTAGCTGTATTAATTTTAATAGTACAAACATACTTATATGTTTATTTTGGAAAACTGATAAATATTAAAAAAGAATTTGAAATAAAAAATAGATATGAACCTATTATGGACAATATAATAGAGGAAATACGAAGAAGGCAACATGATTTTAAAAACAATATAAATACAATAAATGGAATTATAGAAACATCAAAGCATGGTGAACTTAGAAATAAGTTAAGAGGTTATATGGACACTTTAGATTTTTTTAATATAAATCTTGGAGAGATAATGTACATAAAAAATTCAATACTTAAAGCAATAATATATACAAAGATATGTGAAGCTAAAAAAAGAGATATAGAATTTAAATATAATATACAAAATAACTCTTTAGAAGATATATTAATGGATTATGAAATTTCAGATATATTAAATAATATAATAAATAATGCTTTTGAAGCATTAGAGAGTAAAGAAAATAATAAAATAATCATTTTAAATATACTCATGAAAAACGATAAAAATATTATAGAAATTAAAAATAATGGAGATATAATAGATACTAAAAATTTAAAGAATATATTTAAAATAGGATTTTCAACAAAAGCTGGACACAAAAGAGGATATGGTCTTTATAACGTGAAAAACATAGTAAATAGAAATCACGGCAGTATCCAGCTATTTATTGAAGATGATTTTATATGTTTTCATATATCATTTTAACATGCTTTTAGGTACATCTGGTTCTCCCCAAAGTAAGTAACCACATGAACGAGTCATCATACTTGATAAAGCAATTAAAAATATTCCAAGGAAGTGTATTGATGAGCTATAATGTTTTTTCATGTTGTATATCTCCTTTAACAAATAAAATTTTTTGATATCAGAATAAGTAGTGAAAATAAAAAATACTTTATTTTACCTAAACTTAAAAATATACAAACAAGTATTATTGTTTTTAATAAATCTCCTAAAATAACTTGAAGGGAATAGTTTATTCTATCTAAATCTCCTTGATCTTTAATATTTCCATTTAATGCTATGTAATTTGTTATTTGTAGTGTAATTTTATTTAGCATTTTAAGTCACCTTAATATAGTTTATGGTTTATATATATCATATTTTTACATAATGTGTAAATAAAAGTGTGGTGAAATGTTAAAAAATGTAGGTGAAATGTTAAAGAATACTTTGTGTGTGCGAATTTTAACAGTTCGTTTCAAAAGTCTTGAAGTAAATTTGTGAAATAATGTTTAATATAACTATAGAGATTGAGTTATCTTGAATTAAATCATTTAAACATCTTAAAAATTATTTAAGATTACATATTTTTAGAATTGGAAATGACAAATTCAATAAAATATATAATTAGTTATTTCAAAGGAGGAGTAGTATGCTAATAAGATATTTGGAAAATACTAACAAAAATTTATTTTTGAAGTCTAAGCCAATATTTTTGTACAATGGGTGAAATTTAATTAAAGAATGGGGGTAAAAATATTTGATTAAAAAATTACTTAAGCAATATTTAGGTGAAAATTATAGTAATAATAACATGAATCTGTTTATATTTAATATAATTTTAGTTATATGTACATTTGTTTTTTCAGCCATAATGATTAAATTTCTTCCACATAAAATGCCTATGCAATGGGATTCTAATGGTGATATAACATATACATTACCCAGTAGCATTGCAGCATTTATTTATCCAGTACTTTTATTGTTTGTAAATTTAATATTCTTGAAACAAAAAAGAATTAATTTAATAACAAGTGCAGCTTTTATAATTATTAGTATGGTAGTTGCTATTTATTACTTAAAAATTGCAGGGATTTTATTAATATGAATAAAGATGTAAGGACTTTTCTAGAGAGAATAATTTTAAGTAAAAGTAAAAAAAACATAATAAATAGTTTACTGAACATAGGTATAGTTATAACAACAAGTATGTTATCTTTATTTTTGTTTTATATTTTAAATAATATAAAAACTCTTGAGAAATATTCTCTAGATACTATTGAGTTTTCAAGAAGTATTATTTTAATAGCTATATATGCTTTTGGAATTATTAAAATTCCAAAAGTATATATAGCTAATTCAAAAATAAAAGTACTATTAAGTATGCCAATAAAACTTCATGATATATTTCATGTAGTAATGAAATATATTTTAAAAACTCAAATTACAATATCTTCCACGATATATTTTTCCAATATTTTAAATATTGTATTTATTAAATCGCTTTCAGTGAGTGAGATAATAAACTATCTTATTATAGCAATAAATATAGTACAAATTATTTGTATAATTGATTATACTATATTGATTTTAAGTTATTTGACTATAAGTAGATGTAAGTACGTTAGAAGGATTGCATATACATTTAGTATAATTTCAATTCCCTTAATGGGAGGGGTTTTTAGTTATAAAAAATTATCAATTAACTCAACTACTTATAGTTACAAAACAACAATTATACTTCTTTTAGTTATCTACATTATTAGATTAATTTGTTTGAAAATTAATAAGTTAACTTATGCAAAGACTTATATAAAGGTTAATTTAAATTGTGAAAACAAAATAGCTGGTATGGAATGTGTATTTAAACATTTAAATATAAAAAATAAAATTATTAAAATAGAAATACTCAGGTTATTGAGAAATTCAGCTGAAACATTTAAGCAACTACTTAAAAGTATATTGGTAGTGGTTATTTTTTCTAATATATTTGCTGAAAAATATTCTTTTGGAAAATTTAACGATAGATTTTTAATGCTTCTATTTATAATAACCCTAATGTCAGGTATGAATGGTCTTAGTGTTTGTGCTTATAGCAATGATCTAAATAATATAAAAAATTATGTAGTGTTGCCAATAAAGATTAAAGATATATTTAAATCTAAAGTAATTGTAAGTTTTAGCATAAATCAATGTATAATTGTAATTTTATTAATTGTACAAATAAAACAGTTAATGGTTATTAGTAATTTTCAGAGAATTATAATTTTAGTTTATTCAATTACAAATAATTATATATTTACATTTTTAGGAGTAGCACTAGATAGAAATAATTGTATTTTTTCATTAAGAAATAATTTTATATTTAAAGATAATTGTAGTATGAATAAAATAATAGTTATGTTTATATCAATTATTAAATTTATTCTAGGAGCTTCTTTTTACAATACAACACTAAAAATATTTATAGTATATGAAGTTCTATGTATTTGTGTTTTTATACTATTAGTATTTTTGTATATAAGGAGAATTGAAAATGCTTGAATTGAAAAACGTTACTAAAAGTTATAACAATGTAAGTATATTAAAGGATTTGTCTTATAAATTCGATGATGGTAATATTTATGCTTTGGTTGGAGTGAATGGCATAGGTAAGACCACTTTGCTCAATAGTATATGTATACCTAGTTATGCTGATAAAGGAAATATATATATACATGGATGTGAAATAAATAGTCTAGAATCAAGATATAAACTATTTTATTCATCAGATGATAATAATAGTTTTCTTTATTTATTAGGAAAAGAATATATTGAATTTATTGTATCTATTTACAAAAATCAAAGGGTAAGTACTATGGAAACTATAGATCATTTAATAAAAGAATTTAAAATGAATGAATACATGGATAAACAAATAAAAGATTATTCTTATGGAACAAAACGAAAATTATTTTTAATAGGATCTTTTATTTCAGGTGCCGTAAATAAGATATATGATGAGCCTTTTAATGGTTTAGATCCTGAGGCAAGTTTAAAATTAAAACAAAGTTTTAAGGAGTATAGAGAAAATTCTTTAATAATATATTCAGCACATAATTTAGATTTAATTTCTAATTTTTCAGATAAAGTAATCTTTTTTACAAAGGATCGAAATTTAATAACAGTAAAGAATAATGGAAATTTAGAGGAATTGCAGAGTTTATTTTTAAAATATTGTATTAGATAAAAATGTAGTTTATGATTTATATATATCATATTTTAACATATATGTAAATAAAAGTGTGGAGAAACGTTAAAAAATGTAGGTGAAATGCATAGAATACATTTTATATACGTATTTTAACGTTTCATGTGAAATGTATTGATATAACACATAAAAAGATATATTATTCAATTCAAGTAATAATATTACATAAAATTTATTTGCGGAAAAAATATAAGTATGATATCTATAAATACTGTACAAAAAAATGAATTGTTAAGAATATTAAATTTAATAAATTCATATGAAGCTATGGTTTGCACTAAAACAAACTAATTTAGATGAATTCTTAGGCTATAAATATTTAAATTACGAAAGTTTAACAGAATTACTAGATTTATGTATAAGGGAGCATCTACTTAATGCTATAAAACTTAAAACATTATATTCACCATATCATTTAAATGATAATAATCTTAAAAATGTAATAAATAACAATCTTGAACAATTGATCTTGGAACTAACAGGTAAGTGTAATTTGAGATGTGGGTATTGTATATATGTTGAATATATAAGACTACTTATTATATAAGTTAAATTATTTAAATAAGTTCACCTAAATAACCACCAATATTTGAAATATATTTTTTGATTCAATAATAAATATTAAGGAGAAAAATTAATATGATTTTATCAATTAATAACTTAACAAAGAAATATGATGCAAATATTGCAGTTAACAATTTAAATATTGAATTTAAAAAAGGTATTAATGCTTTGTTAGGGGCTAATGGTGCAGGTAAAACTACACTGATGAAAATAATTGTAACAGCGTTAAAGCCCACAGAGGGTGAAATTACTTTAGATGGAAAAAACATTGTTGAAAATGAGAAGATGTATAGAAACATGTTAGGATTTTTACCTCAAGATTTTAATGGGTATCCTGAATTTTCTGCCAAAGAACTTATGTTTTATATGGGATGTCTTAAAAATATACCATATAAAGAAATACCATCTAAAACCAATGAATTACTTAAATTAGTTTTTCTATTAGATGTTCAAAATAAAAAAATCAAAACCTTTTCTGGAGGCATGAAAAGAAGATTAGGAATTGCACAAGCATTATTAAATAATCCCCAAATATTACTTTTAGATGAACCCACAGCTGGATTAGATCCTAAGGAAAGAATTAGATTTAGAAACATTGTTAGTAATTTAAGTAAAGATAAAATAATTATATTGTCTACCCATATTATTTCCGATATTGAGCATATGGCAGATAATTTAATAGTAATGAAAAAAGGAAAGGTATCCTTTGAAGGATCCCAAGAAGAAATACTAAAGAAACTTAATGGTAAAGTGTGGGAGTGTAGTTTGTTAAAAGATGAAATAAATAATGTAAAAGACTTAGATGTACTGGGAAAATTTGAAATAGAAAAAGACGGCAGCATACTAATAAGAGGATTATCGGATGTATCCCCTCATCCTAAAGCATATAAGGTTCAGGCAAAACTTGAAGATATTTTTCTTAATTATTTTAAAGGGGGACAATTTAATGAATCTGCTAACTAAATTAGAATTGAAAAAAATCAGATGTAATAAAGCTGTTAAAGGTGCTTGTTTTCTTCTTATCTTATATATACTAATTGCAGTAATTGGAAGTATTCATTCGGCATATTCCTATACCACAAATACTACTGAACCTTTAAAAGGAATGAAAGCAATAAAACAAAATAAACTATATGCAGAAAAAACCAAAGGATACTTAGATGATAAAAAAATAGAAAATGTAATTAATTATTATCATAAGTTAAAAAGTAATAAAAACAATGTAGATAGTGAAGGATTCTTTAAAAATGAAGCATATATTAACTGGGCTCCTTATGGGGACATACAAAGTTTAATTGCAACTTCATATTCAGATATAAAGACATATGATTATAAAATAATAGATAAATTAACTCCTAATAATTCAAAACAGTTTTATGGTAATAGAGTCAAAAAAATTAAAGATTTTTTAGAATTAGATTATGAGTATTCTCATTTCAATAAAGCTGATGCCAAGGCAATTATGAAAGAAGCTAAAAATTTATCTACACCAATGTATTACGATTATACAGATGGCTGGTCTAAATTGATGGATAATTTCTTCTTTTTAAATATTGGTATAATACTTATTCTATGTTTTAGTGTGTGTAATGTTTTTACAGAGGACATTTACAATGGTATGAGTTTAGTTGTATTGCCAACTATTCATGGGAAATCTAAACTTGCAGCTTCTAAAATAAAGGCAAGCATTATGTTTTCAAGTATAGCTTATTTAATATTCAATGGATTATTTGCAGGTTCATTGTTGATGTTTTATGGAGCTGAAGGCTGGAATTGTCAACTTCAAATAATACCATCCTATTTCTTATCTATATACAATGTTAAATTTTATCAAGGATATATATTAGCAATTATAGTAGGATTATGTGCTTTATTATTTATGATTACATTAACTTTGCTTTTATCAAATATATTAAAAAAAGCTTTTATAACTATGGGAACAGTTACAGTTTTATTATTGGGACCTATTTTATTAACTACAGATAAATTAACAAGAATACCAACTAATATTATAGAACTTTTACCAGTTAAAGCTATTAATTTTGGATATACATTAAGACAACAGTCTATGTACAATGTCTTTGGTACTGAAATTCTTCGTGGGTATATTACACCAATTATCTTGTTAATTTTAAGTATTATTCTTATACCTTTTATCGTTAAGCTATATAATAAGCAACAAGCATAAAGGAGAATTATCTATGAAATTATGTAGTGAATATACTGAAACAATTTTAAAAAATAATAAAAAGTTTATTCAAATATCAGGTGATTATAGATTTGCAAATATTCATGTTTTAGTGAATATAGGTGTTAATACTGATCCATGTAAGAAAAAAGGTATAAGTCATCTTTGTGAACATATTTTTTTAGAAACAATAACTAATTTATATAGTAGCACCATAATTGATAAAAATTTTAGTTGTATGGGATATACAGATTATCATTATACAATATTCAAATTTAGATTATCAAACACAGAAAAACATATAAGTTATTTGTTAAAGCTTTTAAATAAACATATAAATTGTTATATATAAATTCTAGATATGATCCTCAACTTAAAATATATTTCAAACAAAATAACAAAATTTTTAGTAAAAAAGAAAAAGTAATAATATATATGTTAGAAATCATACTGAATTATAAAATCTGTGATTTATTTGATATTAATAAGGGGCAACTTAGTCCTATATTTTTTAGAAAGAAAATAATTGATAATAATAATATATTTTATGTTCTGTTAGATTATTGTTTTGGGAATAAAAATGAGTTTAGTAATTTAAAGGTAGGTAAGTTTGAAGATTGGATTAAGTTTAGTGATCATATGCCAGTAGTATTTGATTTAACATTATATATTTAGGTAATCTAAAAATGGCTAGATGATTAAAATATAATCATCTAGCCATTTTTAATTATTCAACATCAAGTTCTTCAGAAGAAGTAGTAATAAGTTCAGCAGATTCTTTAACTTTTAAAGTACCAGATGATGCAAGAACAACATCATTTTTAATTAAAGAATCCATTAATGTTTTAACATCTTCCTCGTTAACATCATTTTTAACCTTATTAACTCTTAAAGAAAAACTTTTATCTCTATCAGTTTTAAACTTCATTAAAAGTGTTTTAGCCATTTATTATTCCCTCCTATTCCTCAGTAATTATAGATTGATCAATTTTTAAAACTTTAGCGCTTTCAAATAACTTAGCAGCATTAAGACCAACTTCGGCAACCTTATTAATGTCAGCATTAGTTCTGATTTTAGCAAAGCCTTGTTTCTTAAAGACATCCTTTCCTTTATCATCAGTACCAACTAAAACATTAAGGGCAAGTGTACTTTTATAAACCTTTGATTGAGCCATTTTAAAACCTCCTTCACTTTGTGTTCAATTGTATATATGGAGTTTTAATTTGTTTTGGAAAAGTTTTTATTGTATTTTTAGTATTTCATTAGGATAGATAATGTTAGATTTAAGGTTATTTTTAAGTTTAAGAGAGCTAACTGTTGTATTAAACTTTTTTGATATTGCAAAAAGGGTATCACCAGGTTTTATTGTATAGGTAGTAGTAGAAATTTTATTTAATACAGATGTTTTAATTTCATTTAGGGGGTAGTATGTTCCAGGGCAATCAGTGGATGTAAGTTCTTTATGACCTTTGATAGTTTTAATACCATATTTACTACATAGAGAAATACAAAGATTAATTATTGAAAGTTTCTGAGAATATGACATCTTCTCCACCATAAAATCCCCTTGAGCACAAATACCAATAGTATAGGCATTATGGCCAAGACAGTGAGCGCCTACACATCTTTCAGGTCGACCACGATATATTTTCCCATCTTTAGTTATAAAAAAGTGATATCCAATGCCACTCCAGCCTTTTTCATTTTTATGAAAAGCATGAATATCATAAACATTCCATGTTTTATGCTGGGCATGATGAAGTACAAGGGTAGTAGTTTTATTTCTATTACTAAGAGATCTAAAGGATAAGTTTGTTTCTATAATGTTCGTAAAACCACCTCCTTTACTTCTTTCACGTCTTTTTTAACATCCTCAATTAAGTGTAAATTATCAGTGAGATTTTTAATTATACTTTGGTAATTTTCTTCCCTTTGTTCTTGCTTTAAATCTCTCTTTTCCTGAGCCTTTAGAATGTAGAATATTAAAACTACACTAAGGGCTGCCCAGATTCCTTGAGATGATGCAAGCTTTAGGATTTCATTTTCCAAAGAAAACACCTCCTTTTCCACATTAAAGTTCTTTGTATTTTTATATATGGAAGTATTCTTCTAATTGTAAGAAGGTTTTTGGGGCTGGAGGGTGGGATTTCAATGTTACTTATTATAGTGAACCCTAGGACAAAACCTGCAAGCTCTATTAGTGCTGGAGCTTGTTGTGGTTTGTACTAGGGCGTTTAGAACTATAATGTCCTATTTGATGCGTTCTGTCGGGTACCCGAAAAATCGAGTTGGAGACCTTTAGAGATAGTTAAGCTATAGAAGGCTTGAAGAATTGAAAGACTTATAGAGCTTTAATATCTCTTAGGTAAACAATGAAGATGTTTGGGTGACAGGGTTTAACGCTAAAATGTTACTATGTCATATTAATAGTAGTTGACATAGTAGTAATAACAGTAGTAATAGTATAACTATCTTATATGATGTTATAATTAGAGTAAATTATATTAAATTATTAGATAATGTATTAAGTTACTAGGTGTGTAGTAATAATGGATATACTTTAATAAATTAAGGGAGAAGTATAACTGGCGCAGCCAGTTATACTGAAAGCTACGTCTTAAGGCAGATTATAAAAATGGACAAGCTATAGATGGAGGTACGACTATGTATAGCTTGTCCATTTTATCCTTATTGATTATCTAGTGGAAGTGAAAAGACCGGATGAAAGTAGGGTGATTGAAAGGCGTTAATTAAAGGTAGTTTTCTAAATACAGTAGTTTTTACTGACACTTTAGGCTTTAAAGCCGATTAGGAACAAAACAAAACTCACGATGCGGTGTTTGCATTATGAGTATTATTTTGTTTCAGTATATTAATGAATAAATTAAGGGGGTCTAAAATGAAACTAATTTAAAATAAACAACTAAAAACCGTACCATGACAGAAGGAATCATGGTACGGTTTTTATGAATTAGTTTTATGAATTAGCTCTTTAACATTACAAGAGTGTTTAGAAAAGTATTATAATTCTAATAATGGTTATGGAAAAAGATATTCAAGGTTTATAGATTCATTAGTTACCAATAAGAGTAGAGAAGATTTTCGTGGTAGAGTATATAAAGAAGTAACTGGAAAATATTTAGGTAAATCTCCGTTCACACAGTTTGCTAAAACTAATTATGGATATCCTTCAGAAGATCAAGTACAACAATTTACTGAGATGTTATTTTTAGAAAAGCTAAATTACAAGGATAATTAATATAATAAAAAATTAAGTATCATTCAATTTCAATGATACTTAATTTTTATTATATTAATTAAGTAATTTACCAATAAGTTCATATTTTGTTTTTTCTGATTTAGGGTAATTTTTCATATATACTAAAACAGAATTTTCAATTTCTTTGTTATCAATTTTTTTAATATTTTCAATAATAGAATTAAAACTCTTAGAGCTATCAAAAACTATTAAAGAGGCTATTGCAAGCTTAACCTGTTTTTTATCTGAACTTTTTAAGTGCTCTACATACATAGGAATTAAGTAGTTGTAATAATCAGGCAAATTATTGTTTCTATATAATTCCAAAATTTCTCTGCGCGATCCATAAATATAATTCGGATATGACTGTATTTTAAATATCATCCTAAAATTATATTTATCAGTATATACTCTAACAATTTTACCGTTATATTTGTATTCAGTGAAATTATTAAAAATATCATTGCCATTAAATTCTTCATCTGTTGATGTAAAATGACCATTAATAACAGGAATTTCTCGGTCATTTATTTTTTCAAAAATTTCATAATAATAATTACGTTGAAGAAAAGAAGAATTACATTCACGTAATACAAAATGATCCTGCTGTTTTGTTGTAACGTCTATTTTAGAATTAACAGGAGAAAAAGCTATATGAAAAAAAAGTCTTAATCCTAAATATATACATAGTAATAATAAGATTATTATAAATATTATTGGTGTTTTTTTAAATTTAATGGTATCACCCACTTTCTATATGTTCAATTATACCAAATAAATAACATATTAACAAAAATATTAATTGTGCAAGTTAAATTTAAAGTAAAATATTGTAATATAACCAATTAAACATATATCCTTATTTATGTATTTTATGTCATATTCAAATCTGAATTTTTAAGATGTTTAATAAAACATCCTTCTAAGTGCCATTCTACCGTTAAGTGAATATTATAAAACTAGGTTATGTAAGATTCACCTACCATTATATTGAAAAAATTACATTGTAAACAAATCGACAATTAAGACAATTTTCTTAAATACAATATCAGATTTTCTAAAGAAATAAAAAACAGTATTTAACAAATATTGAAAAATAAGTTACAATATAATAACAAGGATGTAAAAAGGTGGTGTTTAGGTGGAGAATATTATAAAAAGGGCTAAAGAGGGAGATAGGGCTTCTATAATTTCAATTATTGAAAAGTATAAGCCATTTATATTTAAGAGTGCACATAAATATAACATTCCAGGATATGATTTTGAGGATCTAGTGCAGCATGGATATCTGTCAGTTATAAAGGCAATACATAAATATACCCTTGGTAGCAATTCATATAATGGATACTTTATAAATTCCATAAGCTTAAACTTTAAAGCATTACTAAAGGGAGAGATAAAACATTTTCGTGAAGTTCCAGATGATAAGATAATGGACAAGGATGACTACTACGATTTTACATTAGAGGATGAGATAATAGCATATGATGAAGTAGAAAAACTTTATAAATCACTTAATAAATTAGAGCCACTAGAGCGTGAGATTATAAATAGACACTATATAAAGACATGTAAAATTTAAATATAGCAACTACTTAAAAAAATATAAAATGTGTTATTATAATAATACAATTAATTATAGGAGACTTTAATTATGAAAAAAAATTTTTTGGTACCAATATTCATTAGTATTTCCTTAGTTTTTTCACTGTCAGGATGTACAAAACAAAATAAAAATATCTCAAATTGTTCTGAAAATGAGAAAAAATATATAAATTCTAACTTTAAATATGTTAAAACTTTACCTGGAGTTACAAAAGACATGGAATTATCAGCTTACAATTGTACTATTTTAACTGAAGGAGTTACAGTTTTCAAACAAAATAATAAATATGGAGTTATTGATAAAGAAGGAGATATAGTAATTAAACCTCAATCTAACGAAATTGACTGTTTTAAAAATGGATATGCAACAATAATAAACAAAGGTAAGAAAGGGGTTATTGATAAAAGAGGTAATATGGTAATTAAACCACAATTTGATTCTATTTCAGATATTCAATATAATCATTTTGTTATAAGGTCAAATAATAAAGATGGCATTATTGACATAAAAGGCAATATACTACTACAACCTCAACTTTACAATATCTCATTTTTGAAAGTGGATATGGGATAATAGAAACCTGGGACAAAAAAGGAATTATCGATAAAGATGGAAAAATAGTAGTGAAACCTGAATTTGACGCTATTTCAACTTCTGCGTATGATTATTTTATTGTGAAATTGAATAAAAAATATGGAATTATAAATACAAAAGGAACTATGATAGTAAAACCTGAATTTGATGAGATTAAACCGTTGAATAAAAGGTTAATCCAAGTTAGGACTAAGAATACATATAAACTTATAGATAAAAATGGCAAAGTTATAATTAATTCTAAATATAACAATGTTATTTCTTCAAGTTATGTACTTACGCCATTTAGTGAAAATCATAAATGGGGATTTATAGACGAAAATGGTACTATAATTATACCTCCAAAATTTGAAGATATTAATTCATTTCATGAAGGCATTGCATCTGTTAAACAAGATGGAAAATGGGGAAGTATTGATATGAGAGGCAACGTAATTATTCCTTTTAAATTCGATGGTTTTATATGTTTTTTAGATGGAGCAGGCTATACTAGATTACAAAATAAAGATGTATCTATTGATAAAAAGAGGAATATAATACGAGAATTTAAATATAACTTTTATCCTTCTTTTAGCGGATTTAAAGAGGGTTTAGCTATAATAAAAATGCCCAGTAAAAAACCGTTCGTAGAGGGGTATTTTGGATTTATGAATAAGGATGGTAATGTAGTAGTAGAACCTCAATTTGATAGAGTAACTGATTTTACAAATGGAACTGCTATTGTTGAAAAAGACGGGAAAGTTGGATATATCAAAAAGATTAAATAAATGAAGTATATATTTGTATTAAAAGATTTTGAATCACATCTCTTTTGTATAGAAGATTAATTTATGTAAAAGAAATTTTGAAAATAACAACAAAAGTTATTGTAAGGTATATAGTAAAAAAATATGTATTTTGGATACATAAACATAAATGTAAATATTTTAAGGGAGGGAAATACTAAATTTAAATCACAAGTAATTAAAAGAATAATAAAGAATTTATTAAAGATATAAATCTAATTTATAAAGCAACTACATTAAATCAAATTTATGTTTCTAGAAGTTGGAGTCCAGATCAAGTATAACTGATAACTAAAAATATTAAGGAATTAAGACTTTAATTCCTTAATATTTCACATAATTAAAAAATATAGTTTTATATTTTTAGAATGGAGGAATACTTTGAAAAATTACATAAAAACAGAATTTAAAAGAGGGTTCTTTTCAAAGAGGAATAAGATAGCTATCCTACTATGTTTTTTATCTATGATTTTATGTGTTTTTGATAATCTAATACATATATATCCTAGGGATGATGCAAGTAAATTATTTACATATACAATGGCAGAATTAATAGTAATCATAGCACCTATATTAGCATGTTTACCTTTTGTAGATTCTTATCTTAATGATGTAGAATCTGGAACTTTGAAATACATATATACCAAAATAACTCCAATGAAATATGCTATAACTAAAATTTTAGTTAATGGATTACTTGGAGGGCTTGTTATGCTAATTGGAGCCACCTTAAGTTTTCTAGTTTTTTTAACTCGTGGAATTCATGTTTCAGATAGTGCCTTAATAAATAAAGAATTAATTAATATATACACTAAAACTCCTTTTTTCTATATAGTTCTTATAATATTTTTCATGTTTATATTTGGATTTGTAATTTCAACACTAGGGCTTGGTATGTCTACTATAATAACAAATAAATACATAGCTATATTGTTTCCATTTATATTGTATATGTTAGCTGGAATATTTCTAGGGGGTATTAACAATAGATTAGATCCCATGAATTTATTATCATTAGATGATGGTGTGCTGATTTATATAGTATTGTACGATTTGTTATTATTTGTAATTGGAATAGTGTTATTTTTGACTAAAATTCTAAGGCATGGTGATGTAATTGAATAATAATAAAATTAGTATAAATTTAAAATTTTTATCAAGCAAGTGGGTTTTTATGACTATGATTCCAATATTAATAGCTACATTCATTGCATTCAATGGGATTAGCCAAAATACATGTAATGTACATGATTTAATATTAAGTGTATTTAATAATTATTTTACTATTTTTTATCTTTTATATTTATTATTTTCAATTTTTGTATTGAAAATTATTGGAAAACAAGGATTTAATTCTTATATATACATCAGATTTAAAACTAGGAACCAATGGTTCTTTAGCAAAATTAAATTCATAGGATTAATCGCACTAGTGTACGTACTAGCTATTATAGGTATATGTGCATTGGAGTCCATAGGTCATTTCAGTTTTTCAAATTCTTGGAGTGAATTTGGTTTAAATTACTTTAAAGGGTCCCCCATAATACTTAAGTCAACACCTCTTACATCGGTATTTATCAGTTCACTGTTACTGTTCTTTTATTTGTTTACTTTTGGACTTATTATTTTTGTTTCAAGTTTATTTGTTAAACATAATGCATTTGCATTTATCATAGGTTTTATCATAAATTCTATAAATATGATGGGATTTTTAATGAATTCACCATTATTTTATAAAATAGGATTTTGTCATAATACTATGTTGAGTTTGCACAAATCCGGTATAAATAGCATGAAACCTAGCATTAGCTATTCTTTTATATATTGGATTATAGTTATAAGTATACTAGTTCTTATGGGTTTAAAAAGGATAAATAAAATAGATTTTAACTAGATAATTAGTGAGGTGATGGATATGGACAAACATATAATCAAAGTAGAAAATTTAAGTAAAGAAATAGATTGTAATGTAATTTTTGATAATATTAATTTAAATATTTCAGAAGGAACTATCTGTGGAATTGTTGGTATTAATGGTTCAGGTAAGAGCATGTTATTAAAGGCTATATCAGGTTTAGTATATGGAAGTTCTGGAACAATTAAAGTTTTTGATACTATCATACATAATGGTAAATTTCCAGAAAATTTTGGAGTATTATTGGATTCACCAGGATTATTACCTCAATATAGTGCTTTTGATAATTTAAAAATACTGGCATCTATAAACAATGTAATTACAGATAATCAAATAAAAGATACTCTTAAATTAGTAGGACTAAATCCAGATGACAAAAGACCTACCAAAAAGTATTCACTTGGAATGAAGCAAAAGGTAGGAATAGCCCAAGCGTTAATGGAAAAACCTAAGCTTCTTTTATTAGACGAGCCAATGAATGCTTTAGATGAAAAAAGTATATTACATATGAGAGAGCTTATCCTAAATCTAAAAAAGCAAAAAGTCACCATCGTTCTGACAAGTCATAATAAGGATGATATTGATATACTATGCGATAAAGTATATAAAATAGATTCAGGAAAACTAACGTTAGTTGAGTAACGTAGTACAATAATCCAAAACATAAAGTTACCTAAATTAGGTAGCTTTTTTCATTGCCAATAAAACCATTTAAAAGTACAATTATAATATATCATAGAAAATTAGAAAACGTTGAAATATAGGAAAAACAGAGACAAATTGATAATTGAAAGTTGAAAGTGGACAACCTACTGAAATTTTAATTTATAACGAATATAAATATGCTCTTCGTGAAATTCAAGAAGAGTATATGCCAGCACTTATACCATATGTTAAAAATCCAGCCTTTAAAAGAAGGGGAAGAAAGTCAAAAATAGTTAAAATGTTTAACTGTTATTCCCTTCACTATGCAAGACTTATGGATTTAGTAAAACTTCAGGAAATGCGACAAGGGCTATGTAGAAATAAAGATGGTACTTTAACAGAAACAGGTCAAAGGGAGATCATGTGCTTTTTATATAGATATTGGTCTTGTTGTTTTACAAAGGACAAGGAAAAGGCTCTTAAAGATACTTTAGAGTTTAATAAAGGATTTCTATTACCATTAGATGAAAACACTGTTAGAACTCAAACTAGACAAGCTGAAAAGGCAGATAAAATAAAAGCTGTTAAAAAATTAAAAGATAAGGGCTTAATGCAAAAAGGGATTGCTAAAGAATTAAAAGTTACCCAACAATACGTTAGTAAAATATTGAAGGAATTACAATAAAAGAATACAACTGAAACGTCCTATTAAATTATGTGGGCTTTAGCCTGGTGGTGCATTTAGCAAAAAGTTTAAATGCTTAGATTATTCGAATATGGATATTTATGTAATTAAAGAGTGTAAAAATCTAGCTGTATCTACTGATTTTGAAGATAAGTACTCTTTAGTGCTTGAACCAGTCATTCCATAAAGAATAAGTCCATGATATCTCTGGAAGTTCATTAGCTAATCTATAAATTAAAAAGTAATTTTAAAAGGGAATGTAAACCAGTATTTATAATTTCTATAAATTACATATATGGTGAAAATATAGTATAATGTATTTTGGAATAAATATTTAATTATAAAATTTAGGAGGTATATTGTGAAAAAGATAAGCGTAATAGTAGTTTCCATACTTAGCTGTCTTTTGGTTGGATGTTCTTCTAGTGATAAAAAAGCTAGTTTAAATAGTACGGATGTTAATCAAAAAGTTGTTGAGAGTGAGAATTCATCAGATAAGAGTATTAATGATGAGAAATTAGAAACAAAACAAGAAGAAAAAAAAGAAGATATAACTGCTAAAAAAGAACTTATAAAAAAGAGTGATACTAACGTAAAAAGTAATATAAAAAATCATAATGCCATAAGGAAATTACACAAAGAGAAAAAGGAATCTAATAAAGAAAGTGTAAATTTTAAAGAAGAATTTTATGGAAAATGGATTATTAAGAATATAGCAACATATGGACCTGTAAATTGTTACTCTGAAAAAGATAAAAAAGAAGTTTTAGGAAAAGAAATATTTTACTCAAAAGATTTGTTTAAATATAATAATAAAGTATTTAAAAATATTGATTACAGTAAAAAAACACTTAATGAAGATGAATTTCATCTAATGTATAAAATTCCAATAAAGAAATTAGGTATAAACGATTCCAAAATTACAATAATAACTGTATATAAAGATAAAGAGCATATACAGTTATGGGATGATTATGATATTAGTGAAATAGTTGTTATGGACCACAATACTATAATACTTTCATCGGGGGGAGTGTATTTTAAAGCAGTTCGTAAAAAGTAAAAATAGAGAACTAAAAGTTCTCTGTTTTTTATTTAATGATTTCTTTTGTAATCTCCATACATAAACATTTCATATTCATCTCTACGTCTATTCAATAATCCTTGACAGACTTTATTACCGACTTTTTTATATGCTTCAAAATTTGATTTTAAAGAAGAGTCTCTAACTCCTGCACATATTCTTTTATATAGTGTTGAGTTAAGTAATTTAGGATATCCACAATTATACGCAAAACTACATAAAGCATCAAATTGATGTTGATTCAAATTAACTCCCTTAGAATTAAGGCTTTTTTTTATCTTGTTAGCGCAGTCATTGATTTCTTCTTTTAGTGCTCTAGTTGCTTCTTCAAATATAATATTAAATTTTCAATTAATAGAATGTTGAATTAAAAAAAGCAACTATGCAAAATAAAATGTCTGTTGAAGATACTTTGGCAGATGTGGATGCTATCAATATAAGAGCTCAGTATAATTCTGGTAAATTAAAGGATTCATTATTATTATACTATAAATCAAATAGTGCTTATGGAAGAAGATATTCAAGATTCATAGATTCTTTAGTTAAAAATAAGAATAGAAAAGCTTTCATTGATAAGGTACGTGATGAGGTTGATAGTGTTATTCTTATTCTAGGGAGAACAGAGAAATATGGGTTCCCTAGCAGGGATCAAAAAAATCCAGTTACTGAAGCTTTTGTTGATGTAATTTTTGGAAGATCTGCTGCAGAATAAAGGAAAAGTTATTTAATAAAAAAATTTCAATTATATAGTATATTAATCATTCATATGAGATTAAGCATATTTATCAATTACTTTGACGGAAGAAAGATTTTATATATAAGATCATGTTTAACTTGTTTAGATTTAGGATAATCTTTTATATATTTTAAAACATCTTTTCTAATTTTTTTATCATCAATTTTATTGATATTCTCAGTAATAATAGGAAAACTTTCAGTAACATCAAAAATTAGTAATAAACCAGATATATACCGAATATTTTTTTCTTTAGGATTTTTAAGACGATTCATATAAATAGGAACTAAATATTCATAATAACTATAATCATTACTTAAATAACAAGATAGAATATCTTCTTCTTCGCCATAGATATAATTGGAACTTCCTTCTACCTTAAAAATATTACGCGCATTATTTTTACCACTGTATACTTTTACTTCTTTATTTTTATAATTATATTTAGTACAAGTATAAAAGAAATCATCTTTAGTGAGTTTTTCATCAATTGAACCAGCGTGAACATTAAGAACAGGTACCTTTGTACTAAATATTTTTCCAGGCACTTTTTCATAAATTCTATAGTAATAATTATGATGATGCAAAAATTTATCATATTCATACACTATAAAAGTATCATTTTGATTTGTTACCATTTCTATTTTGGTTTTACTTGGCGTTGCTATTAAGTAAATACCAAGCCTTAATAGTAAAATTAAGGTGATAAATATTGCTACAATTATAGTTAAAATTTTAGATATACGTTTATCTTTTTTTGTTCTGCTTGGGTGATTCATAACACTATCTCCTTTTGTTTACAAATATATTCTATTTATAATAATACATTACAATGGTAAATTACTAAAGAACTTGATTATTAATATATGAGTAAAATAAAAAATGTTATGATTCCCATACCATTATATTCAAAAAATTACATTCTAAACAAATCGACATTTAACACAATTTCCTTAAATACAATATCAGAATTTCTAAAGAAATAAAAACAGTATTTAACATTTATTGAAAAATAAGTTATAATATAATTACAAAGATGTAAAAAGGTGGTGTTTATATGGAAAATATTATAAAAAAGGCTAAAGAGGGGGATAGGGCTTCTATAATTTCAATTATTGAAAAGTATAAGCCCTTTATATTTAAGTCTGCGTGTAAATATAATATTCCAGGATATGATTTTCAGGATCTAGTGCAGCATGGATATCTGTCGGTTATAAAAGCAATACATAAATATACCCTTGGTAGCAATTCATATAATGGATACTTTATAAATTCCATAAGCTTAAACTTTAAAGCATTACTAAAGGGAGAGATAAAACACTTTCGTGAAGTTCCAGATGATAAAATAATGGACAAGGATGATTACTACGATTTTACATTAGATGATGAGATAATAGCATATGATGAAGTAGAAAAACTTTATAAATCACTTAATAAATTAGAGCCACTAGAGCGGGAGATTATAAATAGACATTATATAAAGGGTGAAAGCTACTCTGAGATTGCCTGTAGTTTAGATGTTAAATATGATAGGGTTATTTATTTGAAAAAGAGAGGGTTTTTGAAGATAAGAAAAGAACAGTTTCTCTATTCTTTTCTTTCCTAGTATTTAATAAAGTATTTAAGAGAGTATTTAATAGTATTTAGGCATAGCTTAAAGCCTTGATATATCTTGGGTTTTGCCCTTCAAACATGTCACCTTAATAATTTAATATGTCAGGTTAATAATCTAAACATGTCACATTGATAATTTAAATATGTCACCTTAATAATTTAATATGTCAGGTTAATAATTAAAACATGTTATAATGAAAGAATAATGTGTCATGATAATTTAATTGACATATTTAAGAGTTCACAATAAAATACTATTTATACATACTTTACATGATGGAAGTTGGTTGAAAATATGAATGATATAACTAAGGAATCTCGAGTATTAATGAAAAATAATATAATGATTAAATCAAAATATAATATATCAGCTATTGAAAATAGGATATTCCAAGTGATTTTGTATAAGCTTCAGAAAAAGAATGAAGATATATTAAGTTGTGAAATTTATCATTCTGAATTTAAAGATTTTATAAAAAATCCTAATCAATGTACAATAAATGCTATATATAATACCTTAATAAAACTTAGAAAATCAAGTATCTTTTTTGAAGACAATGATAGATGGATAGAATTTGGTTTTATAAATGGACATGAATATGATAAAAAGAATAATGTCTTTAAAATACAAGCATCTGAAAAAGTATATTCACTATTAAGACAATATTTAAATACTGGATATACCCCTGTTAATCTTCAAATATTTTTAGGACTTACAAATCATTATTCCCAAAGATTTTATGAACTTTTAAGACTTTGGAGCGGTGTTAAAACAAAGATTAATTATACAATTGATGAATTAAAAGAATACTTAATGTTAGATGGGAACTATCCTGAGTATGGAAACTTTAAAAGAAGAGTAATAGTGCCTGCAATAAAGGAACTTAATAAAACAGGGTTCTTTGAAATAGATTTTAAAGAAGTAAAACAGGGAAGGAAAGTAGTGTCCATTGATTTTTTAGTTAAGGATTTAGACAAGCGAATATATTTTAAAGAATTTGAAGAATTTAATGATGAAGATAATATATTAGAGGGTGAAATTAAACCTAAAGAAATAGTTAATAAGAAGGAGGAAACAGTAACTAATAAAATAGAAAATATACTACATATAGAAAACAAAGCAGTTATAAAAATGATTAATAATAAATTTAAGGATTATGATTTTGAACTTAATAAAGAAACTATTTGGGAGTGTGAGATTATAACCCTTGAAAAGGATAATAATATTTATGATTCTATAAATGCAAATAACTATAAGTATTTTATAAATACATTAGCAAATAAAATTAATTTGGAAAATCAGAATAAAGATAATTTTAACGATTTTCCTCAGCGCAAATATGATTTTGAGGACCTTGAAGCAAAGCTTCTTTTGAGGAAATAGGAAACGAATAGTAGAATCGGAGCCTGGCATCTAGTTTAGATGTTAAATATGATAGGGTTATTTATTTAAAGAAGAGAGGGTTTTTGAAAATATGAGGAGATAGAGATATGAGCACCTAAAAGGGTGCTTTTTTTATGTAAAGAAAATTAGTTTTTATATATACAATAATATATTTCTATAAAATATTTAAAGTGAAAAGCAAGCTATTAATCAATAATATTAAGTATCAATAATACTTAATGTTATAAAAGACATTATGTCTTCTTGTTTGAAATGGATAAAAAACATTAAATATATGGATAAATCATCAAATAAGTAGTCAAAAACACTAAAAATCAGCATAAATTTAAGAAGTGCTATAACAGTAACAAAATAAAATTTTAATATCATTAATCCCTCTTGATTTAATTAACATTAAATGATAAGATATGTTTACTATAGAAAATATTTCTATAGTAAATCCAAGAAGGTGATAAAAAATATGAGACTAAAGAATAAATCTAATGAAGTCATAAATTTATTTATAAATCAGGTTGATAGAAATAAAGCAGAGAATTTAACATTATGCTCATTAACATATAATTGGCTATATGCTACTAAAGAACTATACAAGTGGGAACTCCCAGATAAGATAACTGATGATATGATGAGGTGTGATAGGTTCCCGGAAAAATTTATTGAATCTACAACCTACATTCAAGAAAGAAATGAAAAATTAAAAGATATATTTACATATTTGGGAGTTAATGATTTAAAGCAAGTACATTTAGATCATTGGGGTATTTTTATAGATATATTTCATAATATTAAATTTTCAAATGAATTAGAGGCAAAGGAACTCCAAAGATTTTTTGATGAATTTATATATAACATAGAAAATACCATTGAAAAAAATGAAGGAAGTATAGCTCCGGTGTCCATAAGAAAGCTTGTAACAAAATTATTGAATCCCAAGGAAGATTCAATCATAGCAGATATTACTTGTGGAACAGGAAGTTTTATAGCAGACATTAATGAATTTATAAAAGATAAGTACAATGATAATAAAAAATTTCAGTATTATGCTCAGGATATAAATTCGAGAATGTTAGCATTAACTAAGTTAAGATGTATTTTTAATGGAATAACTAATTTCACTGTGAAAAAAGGTGATGTATTACAAGATGAAGATTTATATTATAAAAAGTTCAATTACATAGTTGCAGAGTATCCCTTTAATTTAACGGATTGGAATAAACCACAATATGTATATAAAAATTTCATACCACAAACAACTAATCTTAGATATATAGATTGGGCTTTAAATCAATATGTAATAAATAAACTTGATGATAGAGGCAAGGCGGTTGTAGTATTAAGTAAAGGATGCTTAATAAGAAGCCAAGAAGCTTTTATGAGAAAATATTTTGTAGAGAAAAATTTAATAGAAAGTATAATTCTTTTACCTGCTAGTCTTTATTTTGGCACATCAATTCCTGTTGCAATTATTATATTTAACAAAAATAAACCTGATTATATGAATGAAAAGATACAATTTATTGATGCAAGTAATTGTTTTATAAAGTTAGAAAAAAATAAGAGGGATATAAAAGATGATGATATTAAAAGGATAGTAGATGCTTATACATCTAAGGAAAACTATGAAGATTTTAGTATACTAGTGGATAAGGAAAGTATAAAAGATAACAAATATAATTTAAATAGTACAGAATACATAGGAACTTCTTTATTAAAAGAAAAAATCAAAAATAGTATATTATTAGGAGAAGTAGCAGAAGTAAAAAAAGGAGTTGCTATATCTAAAAAGGAAATAGCAGACCTTAAAACGTGGCCTACCCACTACTATATTAATTTAAAAGATATAGAAGATGGAGAAATAAAATATGAAAATGCAGAAAGAATAGAGGCTAAAAAAGACTGGGAAACAAAAGCAGCTATAGAACCTATGGATATTCTTGTGTCATCTAGAGGGCATAGTATTAAAATTGCAATGGTAGGTAGTCAAGTTGGAAAGGCTATAGTATCTGATAATCTGCTAATAATAAGAATTAAACAAGATATATATGATTCTAGAATTTTAAAAAAGTATTTAGAAAGTCCTTTAGGAAAGGAATTATTAGAAAGTATACAAACTGGAAGTGCAACTGTAAAAATAATAACAGCTAAAAATTTGGAGAGGTTACCACTTCCTAAAATACAACAGGAGTATATAAAAAAATTAGGAGAGGTAATTGATTATACAGAAAAAAAATATAAAGAGGCTATAGAACAAGCTAGGCATATATATGACTTGGAAACTAATGAAATATATGAAAAAATGAACATTATAGATATTATAAGTGATATTAACAAAAAATAAAACGTATTTTAAGGGGGAGGAAATTATGGGAATACAACAAAATGAAAATCGTGAAAAACGTGAAGTTATAAGCTATTTAGATGAAGTTAGTGCTTATGACAATATTAAAAACACAAAATTTGAATCAATAGTAAGTATTTCTGTAAAGAAAAATGAGTATATAGATGGTTTTGAGAAAGAGTGGACAAATTTAAGAAAAAAATATAACGTTGGGGAAGGTGTATGTCTACACTTTAATCAAATAAAAACTTTGCTAAAAGAACCAGATAAGGTGGATGAAAATATAAGGACTATTTTCCAGGATCATAATGGTGATATAGACTATGAACTAATACATAAATTTTATATAGATGTATCAGAGCTGATTAGTAAGGGAAATTTTATATTACAAGCTACAGGTATTTTTACAGTAGGGAAAGATAAATCTTTACCTAAGTATATAGGAACTAATAGCTTAATGTATAGATTATTTAGAGAGCATTTAGATAGAATGGCATTCTATTTAATAAATCTAACACGAGAAGATGTAGAGCATAGAAAAAAATTAATAAAAGGCAAGAAGAATAATCCAGAAATACGTTGGTATAAATCTAAAATAAGGTATGATGGAGATGAAAAATTAAATTTTCATGATGATTTAATAGATGTTTTTAGTCAATGTAGGGTTACTGGAACAACTCATTTTAAGGAAAATACAATAAAAAAGATATTTGGAAATTTAAAGTTTATATCTAAATCAGAAGTAGCAGTAAATAATATAATTTCACATGCGGGTAGTGAAATTGTAGATTTTATCGCATTGTATGTAGCAAGAGATATGTTTAAAGATATGTATAAAGAAATTATGATTAATGATAAATGTGATTCAGAAGAAAAAGTGGATGATTTAATTAAAAATTTAAATACTATAAGTGTTCCAGGTTTTGATCCTATATATCCAATAGACTATATATATCCAAAGCTATATTTTACAGAAGGCATTGGTAAATATAAAATAATAAAAGATTATCCTTATTAGAGGATTTTAATATAAAATTATTGACTAAATAAAAATTGTTCGGTATAATTAACTAGATGGCAGGGAAATCTCTTACCCATCAAACCTCGCAGGGCAATGTGTCTGGGCGAGTTTTTTGTTTTTTGTAGAATATTTTAAGGGTGTAAGGACATAAATATATATTGATAGTAAGAGTTAAGCTTTTACTATCAAATCTGCAGGGCAATATGTCTGGGCAGCTAAAAAGGAACCGATAGGTTCCTTTTTTCATAAATAAAAATTTAACTTTTTTATTCATAAAAATCCCCCTAAAATTAATTATTATTACTATTTTTAAAATATTTTACATTTTTATCACATAATCAATTATATATTTTATTAAATATAATTTAAAACACAATATTTATATAGAAAAGTTTTTAATGAGATATTAGATAAAGGGAAATACTAATTACGAACATATGGTATATATTTTAACATTTTAGAAATAAAATGATATTATTTAATTAATGTGTACATTAAGGTTATTTATATCTAGGGATTTGTAATTTGATTTTAATTATTATAAAGCTCTAAAATTATCTCAAGATAACTGTAGGAATTATATTATGGTTATTAATTTTAAAATTAATAAGTAATTAGATCTATATAATAATTATTTTAGATGAGTATATTTTGTATATAATCAAGCTTTAATTTTACATTAGTAGTTATACCCTATATACATAACTATAAAAAAACTAAAGAACATAATTACATTTAAAATTGCAACTAATATTCCTTTAAGCCAGGTATATTTACATAATCCAATTAAGGACATAATAAATCCTATAGGACTAAGTATAACTGAGAGTACCCATAAACGAGAAAGAATAGAACAAAGAGTAGGTATCCATGCTACAATACTTATTAATACACATCCAATAGAAATCATTTTACAATTCTTAAGGGAAAAACAATTTGATATTTTATACATAAGTTTCCTCCTATTTGTAGTTATTACTAAATTATTTTCCAATATCATAGATATAATTCTATATAAATAAAATTATATGGTTTTAAGATTATAATTACAACCATAATTTTTATATCAAACGAGCGTTAATCAAATAACAAATAGTGTAAAAACAATACTTTTATTAAAAATTATGATCTAATATACAGTTATTAAAAATATTGTAAAATGAGTGATAATATTGTACAATATTATCATCAAGCTTGATTATTATGGAATTTTAATAAGAGGTGAAAATATTGAGAAATGTATTAGAAGTTAAAAATATAAAAAAAGATTATATTAATAATAAATATAAATATACAATATTAAATGGCCTAACTTTTAATATCCAAGAAGGTGAATTTGTCGCGATAATGGGTTCTTCTGGTTCAGGTAAAACAACATTATTAAATGTTATTTCTACCATAGATGAAGTTACAAGCGGCTATATTACGATTAACGGAAAAAATATAAATAATATGACTGAAGATGAAAAAAGCGAATTTAGAAGAAAATATCTAGGATTCATTTTTCAAGAATATAATTTAATTAATACTCTTACATTAAAAGAAAATATACAATTAATACTTTCAGTAAATAATTACAATATTCACGACATTGATAGTAAAGTATTAAAAATAGCTAAATATTTAAACATTGACAAAATTCTCAATAAGTATCCTTATGAAGTTTCAGGGGGAGAAAGACAACGGTGTGCCTGTGCAAGAGCACTCATATTAAATCCAAATATAATTTTAGCAGATGAACCAACAGGAGCCTTAGATTCAAATTCATCTAAAAAATTATTAGAAATTATGAAAAAAATCAATAAAAATAATAATATTAGTATTTTAATGGTTACACATGATCCTATAGTTGCAAGTTATTGTAGTAGAGTAATATTTATTAAAGATGGTATTTTATATAAAGATATTCACAATGATAATTATAATATAAAGGATTTCCACAAGGAAATAGTTAGAATTATGACAACTCTAGGAGATGAAACTTATGAAAATCATGCTTAAGTTAGCTTTTAAAAATTTAAAAAAATGTCTAAAAGACTATGTTATTTACTTACTAACTTTGACAATAGTTATTTCTTTATTTTATAGCTTTTTATCACTTTCAAGTAATCAATATAAAATAATTTCATCTGAACAAATAGATTTAAACAATCTTTATTCATTTTTAAAATATGTAGGTTTTATAATATCTCTTATATTGATATTTTTGATTAAGTATTGTAATGATTACATCATAAAACTTAAGAGCAAACAATTTGCTATTTTTTTGATTTTAGGTATAAAACGAAAAAATGTGGAATTGATTTTTTTTATGGAACAATTTTTTTTAGGATTACTATCTATATTTTTAGGTATAATTTTAGGATCATTATTCTCAACAATATTATCAAATATTATATTAAAATTTATTGGCCAAACATCTAAAATTACTATTAATATATTTTGGGATACAAGTTTATATACTTGCATTTTTTTTATAGTTATATATATATTTATATTTATAATAAATCATATAAAATTAAAAAAAATTAAAATTCTAGATTTAATGAAATTTTCAAATAAAAATGATATTCAAAATATTAAAAGTAAAAAATTCTATATTAACTTATTTTTTATATTAATAATTTCTATTGGACTAGCTCTTATTAAAACATATAAGTATATAAAAGTTTGTCATTTAAGTGAAATATCCATTGAATCTAAAAATTTTTTAATATTTCAAATAGGCATATATATAATTATATCTATTTTTTGTTTTATATATTTAATATCTTTTTTATTATCATTTATAAAAAATCATAATAAAAATATAGTATATAAAAAAACAAATATTATATTTTTATCAAATTTAACATCTAAAATTAAAACAATACCAAAATTACTTGGAATTACTTCTACACTAATCTTAGGTGGATTGTTGCTATTTTCTATTAGTTCAATAATGGCAGAATGGGCAAATGGATTTTCAAAATACAAAGAAACTTACGATATTATTATATCTACTAGATATAATGATATTTTAGATTATAATTATCTTCCCAAATTAAAAGGAAAAGAATTTATAAATTATATTAATGAAAATAAGTATCACATAAAAGACCAACATACTATAAATAAATATTTTATAAATAAAAATGATTTTTATAAAAGAAAAAAAGGACTATTTCCTCCATTTGTAATATCATTATCAGATTACAATTATTTAAGAAAAATGGTGGGTGCCAATAAGATTGAACTTGATAATAATAAATTTGCAATACATGCAAATAAAACTATATATAATTCAAAAAAAGTCTTTAAATTTGAAAAAATATTAAAACTTAACCAACAAATAATATTAAAAAATTCAAATAGAATTGACAACCTAAGTTTAGGAGGAGAAAATTTATACAATCAATATACAGATTATATTTATATAATACCAGATAAATATATAAAAAATTTATCTAGAGCTGAAACTTCATTATGCATAAATACTAAAACTGATTTAAATTATAAATTTGCAATGTCGTTGGAAGAATATATAAAAAACTCTATGAATTATCAAAATAAAATTACTTATAATAAATATAAAACTGATCCTAACTTTAAGAGAATATATAATATTCATATAAAAACTCTTTCAAGAAATGATAGTATAGTTGCTTCATTATTGATAAAATTGTTAGGAACATATGTTGGTATTATATTACTTATAATATGTTATACACTACTCTCATTAAATCAATTATTTAATTCAACAGAACAGAAAAAAACCTTTATTATTTTAAAAAATATAGGAGTAAAAAGAACTGAACGAAATAAACTTATAAAAAAACAAATAGCATTTATGTTCTTATTACCATTTTTAATTTCTATAGTAGGATATTTTATAATAATATTATTATATCTTAAAAACAATCAAAATGAAATTATAGCTTATGTAAATTATGTAAATCTTATACATACTTTTATAAATATATTTTTAATAGGATTTATACTATCTTTATCTTATTATATTTTAACTAGTCGTATATTTATTAATAATGTAGAATCAACTGATAATAATTAAATAAAAATCCAGCCTTTAAAAGAAGGGGAAGAAAGTCAAAAATAGTTAAAATGTTTAACTGCTATTCCCTTCATTATGCAAAATAGAATGTCTGTTGAAGATACTTTGGCAGATATAGATGCTAGTAATATAAGAGCTCAATATGAGTGTGATACATTAAAGGATTCATTATCATTATATTATAATTCAAATAGTGCTTATGGAAGAAGATATTCAAGATTCATAGATTCTTTAGTTAAAAATAAGGATAGCGGAGCTTTTCGTGAAAAAGTACGTGAAGAAATGGATTCGTGCATGCTTTTACTTGGAAGAACAAAGAAGTATGGATATCCTAATGATAATCAAAGACATGCAGTTACAGGTGCTTTTACAGATGTAATTTTTAGAAGAGCCAATGCTGAATAAAGGAAAAGTTATTTAATAAAAAAATGTTACAAATTAGATGCTTTAAAAACTCTAATTTATAACATTTTTTTGTTGAAAAATTTTAATTATATTTACTGTTTAGTTTGACGGAAGAAAGATTTTATATATAAGATCATGTTTAGTTTGTTTAGATTTAGGATAATCTTTTATATATTTTAAAACATCCTTTCTAATTTTCTCATCATCAATCTTATTTATGTTTTCAGTAATAATAGGAAAACTTTCACTAATATCAAAAATTAATAATACACCGGATATATATCGAATATTTTTTTCTTTAGGATTTTTAAGACGATTCATATAAATAGGAACTAAATATTCATAATAACTATAATCATTACTTAAATAGCAAGATATAATGGCTGCTTGTTCACCATATATGTAATTTGAGGTTCCATCTACTTTAAAAATATTGCGACTATTGTTTTTACCACTATACACTTTAACTTCCTTATTTTTATACTTATAGTTAGTACAAGTATAAAAGAAATCATCTTTAGTGAATTTTTCCTCAGTTGAGCTAGCGCTAACATTAAGAACAGGTACTTTTTTACTAAATATTTTTCCAGGGACTTTTTCATAAATATCATAACTATAATCATGATGAAGCCAAGAATCATCATATTCATACACTATAAAAGTATCATTTTGATTTGTTACCATTTCTATTTTGGTTTTACTTGGCGTTGCTATTAAGTAAATACCAAGCCTTAATAGTAAAATTAAGGTGATAAATATTGCTACAATTATAGTTAAAATTTTAGATATACGTTTATCCTTTTCTGTTCTGCTTGGGTGATCCATAACACTACCTCCTTCTATTTACAAATACATTATATTTATAATAATACATTACAATGGTAAATTACTAAAGAATTAAATAACTTGATTATGGATACATGATAAAAATAAAAAATACTATATATGAACTAAAATTTTATTAAAAATTAAGTGAATTAAATGAAATTAGTGTTAGAAAAATTAAAAGAAATTATAGAAAATATTATAAGATATGTTGTAATAATGTACATAAAACAAAATAAAAGCCCTTTCAGCTCTTACAAATTCAACAGGAATTGATTTTGTAAGCCAATTTCAAATATGTACAGGAATACATAAAAGAAACGTTAGAAAGAACTTATAAAAAGTAAATCAACTCGATTTGATACCGATACTATCAAAGTAAATAAATAAATTTCAAGCACTTTTTAGTATAAGCGTACTAAAAGGTGCTTTTTTAATACTCAAAATTAGGTTAGATGTGGCTTATTTTCTACTGTATAGAACACTACAAAATATTAAGAGGGTTTCACATTAGAAAAAGATATTTTAAAAAAAATCATTGCAAACAAATAGTTAATATTTAAAATTATACAAGTTAAAGAAAATAAAACCACTACCATATACACCAGAAATATTACCAAAACTAATACACATAATTTCTAAGTACTATTGATTTGTAACCTATAATCTCTTTTCAAAAGCACAATAAAAATCTTATTTTTATGCTATATATTTATGAGGATTATATTCATCCATTAATGCATGTATAGCTATCAAAGTACTTTATAAGCGATGTAACCAATATATATTTCTTTTCAATTTAAAGGATACATATCATCTTTATGGTAAATTATCCAATAAAACATGATATAATAAAGTAATTAGCTTATAGGGGGAATTTTATGAAAAAAATTTTTAAGTTAACTATAATACCTATGGTTATATTACTTTTAACATCATGCAATCTGCAATCAAAACAAGCACTAGGTTATACAGAGAAAACTATTAATATATCAAAGGATATTAATAATATATCTAATATAAGGTATCTTGGACAAGGTATATATGCAGTTAATACATCTACAGATAAAAACTTATCTAAATATAAACTAATGGATTCTAGTGGAAAGTTACTTAGTGATAATATATTTTATTATATGGATTCCGATTCAAAGTTTAATGACAAAGGGACAATTCCTGTTATGGTAACAGATTATACAAAACATAAGAAGCGAAAATATAAATTAATCAATATAAGAGGTGAGTTTGTAGGTAAAAGTTACGATGTTGTATCTCCTATAGAAAAAGATATGTACGAGGTATTAGAAGGTGATACATATGGATATATTGATTCTACAGGAAAAGAAATAACCCAGTTAATAAAAATGTCCTCAGCTACTTTAAATAATCCTAATTGTAGACCTTATAAAAATGAAAAAGGGAAGTACCAATTTTTAAATAAAGAAGGCAAAAATATAGCTCCATACGAATTTGACGATTTTGAGTATACTAAAAGTAGTAAGGATTTAATATCAGTATACAAAAACAACAAATGGGGTTTCATGAATAAACAAGGGACTTTTGTGAAAGATTTTCAGTTTGAAGAGGTACATGGATTTTGTGAAGACTTAATAAGTGTTAAACAAAATGGAAAATGGGGATGTATGGACCGAAGTTTAAATGTAACAATACCATTTAAGTTTGATAAACCTGTGGTATTTATAGGGGGAATTGCTATAGTAGATATAGATTCAAAAGAGGGTCCTATAGATAAAAAAGGTAACTTTTTAATTTCTCCTAAATTTGACTGTATTAAAGGAGATTTTCATGAAGGGTATTCAATGGTTCAGCTAGGTAATAAAACTGGAATTATTGATATTAAAGGCAACTTTATTGTAAAGCCTAATAATAAATATGGATTTTACAGTTGGGATTCTAAAAGTATTAATATGGTTACTAATTTAGGTACAACACATCTTATGGATATACAAAGCAAAAAAGTTATTGATTTAGAGCATAAACAAGTTAGTTCTTTTAAAAATAATATAGTCCTTATATCGGAAAATAATAAATGGGGAATTATAGATAGACAAGGTAATAGTATAGCTCCCACTGAATTTGATGAATTTCTAGATTTTACAAATGATTTTGCTATTGTTAAAAAACAAAATAAATACGGCATTATAGACATTAAAGGAAAGTATAAAATTCCTCTTAAATATGATGAAATCAAATATATTTGTAAGAATTATTATGCAGTAAAGAAAGAGGGTAAGTGGGGAATTATTGATATTAATGAAAAGGTAATTAAGCCAATTGAATATGATAATGCATCAGTAGTTGAACTTAAAGAAAAGTCTAAATTTCAAGCTTTTTTAATGAAAAAAACAAAATTACTAGTTCTTAAATTTAAGAACTAGTAATTTTGTTTTTAAGAAGCGAGATTATAACGAGAAGCGAATGTTACAATTGCTGTTCCTATTTCAGCAGCAGCAGGAGCTAAAGCAATACAAGCACCAAAAACAAGTGCTCCAATTAAAATTATACCTGCAGTTCGAACACTGGTATTGGAACTATACTGAGGAGTTTTATTTCTGAAGTTAGTATAATGTAGTGTTAAAGTTTGATATACTGGTATATTACCTACTGACGTACTATATTCAAGCAGTACTACAAAGTTGTTTGGTGAATAACAAGGTCCAACTAATTTAGCTCTTAAAGTACCTCCTTGTAGAGCAGTAAGCTTATGATTATTTTGAAAGTGTTTAACTGCATCAATAGTTCTACCTCCAGCTACGCCATCAACTGCTATTTTATAATTGTGATCATTTAAAGCAGATTGTATAGGTCTTATTTGAGATTTAAGTTTTTCCCAAGTACCTGGTCCTACTATACCATCTACATCTAAACCAAATCTTTGTTGAAGTTTTTTAACTCCTATATAAGTGTTTTCACCGAAAATACCATCAACATTACCTGGATTAATGCATGTAATTCGTAGACCGTATTGAATATATGTAATACTATTATTTTGCATACCTTTTTTTAATAGCATAATAAAAAACCTCTTTCAAAATTTAATTAATTTGATTAGTTAATATATAAATTAAAAAGTAACTTTGAAGCAAAATGTAAACTTTTATATATAAGATTCAATACAAAATTTTCACAAAATATAGTAATTAAAATAATAGTAATTATTAGGAATAACATGATATAATTAGCTATCAAATATAATAAAATGGGGGAATTTATGGTGAAAAGATTTATAATACCTATACTTTGTTCTGTTAGTATCCTTGGATTTAGTGGATGCAATGGTAAAGGAAATATTGAAACAAATAAACAAGTTAAAGCTATAAAAAAGGTTTCTAAACTATATAAAATTTGGAACGTAGAAAATAAAACAAATGTGAAATATGGATTTATAGATAATATGGGTAAAGTGATTATAAAGCCTAAATTTCAAAATGCACAAGATCAACAGGGAAAGTTTTGTCTTATTCAGTCAGATTTTAAATCAGGGTATTTAGATAATAAAGGAAATATAATTATTGATATTAAATATGATGATATATGGGATATAGGACATAGATTGTTTAAGGTGAAAATAGAGAATAAGGTTGGACTTATAGATACTTCAGGAAAAGAAATTGTAAAAGCTAAATATGATGATATAGAAGAGTGTTCAAAGGGTGTTATTTGTATAACAAGTAATAATAAAAAAGGAGTATACATAATAAAAACAGGGAAATTTATAGAGCCTAAATTTGAAAAAATAGATCTCTTATCAGAAGGTATACTTCCTGTAATGGTAAATGGAAAATGGGGAGCCATTAATGAGAATGGAGACATGGTAATTGAACCTAAGTTTTTAGATATGTATCCATGCCAAGAAGGACTTCTTGGAGTTAAGTTACCATCTGGTTGGAACTATATAAATAAAAAAGGTGAATTTATAAGTAAGGATAATTTAGAGGAAGTATCGTATGCATTTGAAAATGGTTTTGGAGGAATTAAACTTAATAATAAATGGGGTATTATAGATAAACAAGGAAAAATAGTAGTGACACCTAAATTTGATATGAATATTGTAAATCCTGATTTTGTAAAACAAAAATTAATACCTGTGTGCATAAACAAAAAGTGGGGTGTTGTTGATAATAATTTTAAGGAAATGATAAAACCTAATTTTGATGAGCTAAATGATTTTTCAAATGGCCTTTCACCAGTTAAGTTAAATGGTAAATGGGGTGCTATTGATAAAGATGGAAAAATAATAATTAATGCTCAATATGATGATAGAGTCTGGTTTAATAAGGATTATGCAATTGTAAAATTAAATAATAAATATGGAGCTATAGATAAAAAGGGACGTTATATATTAGAACCTAAATATAACAAGATATGTCCTATGGAAGATGATAATATTTTAATAAATCATAATAGTAAATGGGGACTTATGGATGCTAATAAAAATATAATCATCAAATATAATTATGATGATATTTTGCCTGTTAATAATAATTTTATTGTTAAAATTAATAATAAATGCGGAATCATTGATAGGAATGAAAACTATATAGTACCTTTAAAATATGATGAAATAATGAAAAGGGAACTTGGTGGTATAAATGGTTATGAAGTAATCCTTAATAATAAACATGGTTTTATAGATGAAAATGGTCATGTAATTATAGATCCAAAGTATACGGAAGTAACTTTTAAAGAGGATTTAGTATTAGTATTTGATGAAGAAAATAATAAATTTAAGTATTTAAATAATAAAGGGGAAACTGTTTGGACAAGCAATGAAGGTAAAGTATTTTAATACTTTACCTTCATTATTTTTATATTGCTGCACATAATTGATTGAGTTTAGGAACAAGAGTTCCAGCAGCAATGCCAACAGTAGCAGCAATGGCGGGAGCACATGCAGCAATCACGCATAGTCCTACTATTATAGCTGCAACTTCAGTTAAATGACCAATATCACTCCATGGAATTTTACCTGATACAGCTAAGCTTTCAGATTTAGTATTATGTTTTTCATAAGGGCCTAAAATACGTTTATTACTAATTTTTACTCCTTCTATACTTATACCAGACGTATCTATAGATACACTACCACTTGAAAATGAAACGTCATCAATATTATATTTATTTCTTAATAGTCTTCCAAGCTTTGAAGAAATATTATTTAATGATGCCTTTACAGATGAATCTGATGAAATACTGAAATTTCTAAAATCAAAATTATTTAAATTAAAAGTTCCATGAGTATTTGTTTTGGAAATTATTCCGTATTTATATTCGAATTCAATTCTACCCCTGCATATTGACTTAGTATAATGTCCTCCTAAAAACCATTCATATGGATGGAAACTTAATCCAAGAAGTTCAGTAAATCCACTATGATTTGAATCATGTGCAAGCTTATATTCAACATTTATAGCATAATCCAGAGATTTTTCGGTAACGACATCTACAATACCATTTGCAGGAAGTCCATTGTGCTTTTGAAACCTTTTTACTTGGTTTTTTGTACTTTCTCCAAAAATACCATCAATTTTACCACAACTATATCCAAGATACTTAAGTGTTTTTTGAAGTTTTGAGACATTTGCTCCTCTATCACCTTGTTTTAACATATAAACAACTCCTTTAAAATTATTATTAAATTTTCAAATTACGTAATTTGTTTTACATGCTATATAAAGTGATTTTTTATTTAGTTGTAAACTAGTAATAAATAATTATGTTAATAAGATAATATAGTTTATGATAAATTAAAGTAAAATATTGTAATAATACCAATTGAACATATATAATAATTTACACATATTATGTCATATTAAAATCTAAATTTTTAAGATGTTTAATAAAACATCCTTCTAAGTGCCATTCTACCGTTAAGTGAATATTATAAAAGCAGGTTATGTAAGATTCACATACCATTATATTGAAAAAATTACATTCTAAACAAAACGACATTTAAATCAATTTCCTTAAATACAATATCAGGTTTTTTTGAGAAATAAAAAACAGTATTTAACATTTATTGAAAAATAAGTTATAATATAATTACAAATATGTAAAAAGGTGGTGCTTATATGGAGAGCCTTATAAAAAAGGCTAAAGAGGGAGATAGGGCTTCTATAATTTCAATTATTGAAAAGTATAAGCCCTTTATATTTAAGTGTGCACATAAATATAACATTCCAGGATATGATTTTCAGGATCTAGTGCAGCATGGATATCTGTCAGTTATAAAGGCAATACATAAATATACCCTTGGTAGCAATTCATATAATGGATACTTTATAAATTCCATAAGCTTAAATTTTAAAGCATTACTAAAGGGAGAGATAAAACACTTTCGTGAAGTTCCAGATGATAAAATAATGGACAAGGATGATTACTACGATTTTACATTAGATGATGAGATAATAGCATATGATGAAGTAGAAAAACTTTATAAATCACTTAATAAATTAGAGCCACTAGAGCGGGAGATTATAAATAGACATTATATAAAGGGTGAAAGCTACTCTGAGATTGCCTGTAGTTTAGATGTTAAATATGATAGGGTTATTTATTTGAAAAAGAGAGGGTTTTTGAAGATAAGAAAAGAACAGTTTCTCTATTCTTTTCTTTCCTAGTATTTAATAAAGTATTTAAATAGTATTTAATAGTATTTAAGGAACCTTGAAAGCCTTGAATTTTCTGCGTTACAGAGGGCGAAAGGCAACACTTTTCTGTTTGTGTTGCCTTTTATTTATAGTATAATATTAATACAAATACATATTTTACATATTAAATTTAAAGGTGATTCTATGGAAGATAATAAGTTAAAAATATTAATGAAATCTAGACAAGTAGTTATGACTAGTTATGAAGTTACAACAGTAGAAAATAGATTTTTTTATTATATATTGTATAAAGCTCAAAAAGAAAAGAATGGAATTTATAGTTGTATTATAAATATAGATGAATTTAAAAATCTTACATCAAATCCTAATCAAAAAACTATTGCTGCTATAAAAATTGCTCTTAATAAATTAAAATCTACAATCTTAATTTTTGATAAAGAAGACATAGAGTGTAATTATAGTTTAATTGGAGGGTATGAATTTAATAGAGCAACTGGTGAATTTAGTGTAAAGCTATTACCAGTATTATATGAATATCTAATTAAATATACGGTATATGCTCCTTTAAATTTACAAGTAGTATCTAGATTCAAAAGTTTTTATACCCAAAGACGTTATGAGGTTGTGGAGCAGAACTAATGAATATATAATAAAAGAATTTAAAATAGAAGATTTAAGATTTGTCTTGGCAACGGAAAATAAGTATCCAAAATATAAAAATTTTAATCAAAGGGTTCTATCTCCTGCAGTTAAAGAACTTAATGAAACAGGGAATATGGAGATTGTAACAACGGAAATTAAAAGTGGTAGAAAGGTAGCAAAAATACAGTTTAAAATTTTAGACAGAGAACCTAAAAAATACTTTAAAAATTTAGAAGCTATAAATAGTCCAATAGAAATATCTGATGTTTTGTTAAAAGATGAAATCAAACCTAAAGAGATAGTAGAGACTTCATTAACTAAAAAAATCGGTATAGAAAATGTACTACATATAGAAAACAAAGCAGTTATAAAAATGATTAATAATAAATTTAAGGATTATGATGAGGCACAGCTGTTAGGGAGGAAACAGAGCAAAAGAAGGGGATAGGAAAAGCATAAAGGAAAGAAAATAAAATTAAGATGGAGGATATAATAAATGCTACTAAAAAAACATAAATCATTAGTAATTTTTATGTTATCATTTTCAATAATAGTTATTATTTATTTAACAAGTAATATTATGCAACCTAAAAATTTTTCATATTTTATTGATACAAATAATCAAAACATATCTAAAGTAAAGATAACAAATGGAAGTAATGGAAAATGTATTAATATTAATGATAAAACCAAGATTAAAGAACTTGTTACTTTACTAAACAATAGAGGTTATAAAAAATCATCAAATCAAAATGATCTTATTGGATATAATTTTTCATATACTTTTTATTCAAAAGATAAAAAAATTTTAGAAGTAGTTGATCACGGAGATGAGGTAAAAATAAATAAAGTTTATTATGATATAGTAAATGGAAATAGTAATGGAATAAGAACCTGGATTAAAAAACACTCTGATATTTTATGTACTCAACTAAATAACGAAAGAATATTACAATAAAAACATTAATCCCCCTTAAAAAATTAATAGTATGAATATATATGTATAAATAAATCATATTTAAAAACTATATTCTTAATTAAAATAATGTATTACAATTAAATATTAATATGTGGTATTAATATCATACATTAATATGATATAATTATATTAATATAATATATGAAGGGTGGTATTAGTATTAAATGACAACTGTTATAAGTATGATTAATGTTAAGGGTGGAGTTGGTAAGACAACATCATGTATAAATGTTGCAGGTGAAATATCAAGTCAAGGTCATAAAGTACTACTAATAGATAATGATAGTCAGGGAAATTTAACTCAAATACTAAATACTAAAAGTAAGTATAATATTTATGACTTATATTCAAATGATAATATTCAATATGAAGACTGTATATCAAAATATAATAATAATATTGATATTATAAATAATACTATTGAAAGTTGCATATTAGAAAAGGAACTACATAGACAAAAATATCCTGAAGGTATTTTAAATACAAAATGGGAAAAGTTTAAAGATAGTACTAAATATGATTTTGTATTAATAGATAATTCACCTTTTCTTGGTGTTATGGTTCAAAATAGTTTAGTAATGAGTGATTACTATATAGAAGTAATTGATAGTTCTACAAGTGCATTACAAGGATTAAATATGGTTCAAAAAGTTATCGATGAATTAGATGAATATGCCTTAGTTTGTAATCTAAAATTATTAGGAATTTTGAGAAATAATTTTCAAAAAAGAACTATCTTTTCAAAGCAATTTAAAGAGGTTACAGAAGAAACATTACAAGATAAATTATTCAATACAATAGTTTATAATAGCATTAAATATAAAGAAGCTGTAGCAATGCACAAAACCATTCAAGAATACAGTAAAAAGCATGCTAATGTATATAAAGATTTATATTATGAATTAGTTAAAAGAATTAATTCATAATATTTATTTATAATATTAATTTATAATACTATTGTATAATATTAATATAAAATATTAGTATTATTTATTAATATCATATATTAAAATTTAATTTTGAAATTAGAAAGGAATGTTAAATTATGAGTAATAATTTTAAGGATAGTATTAAATCAAATATGAATATTAAAAATGAATCTAATGAAGTAATATGTAAAAGCAATACTAATATTAAAAATGAAACCTTCGTATTAAAGAAAAAGGAAGATGAAAAATCAGGCAAAAAAGCTTTTAACGTTTATATTTCAGAAGAAAAATTAAGAGAATTAGATAAGATGAGTAAAAAAAGTAGATACAGTAGAAATGAACTAGTTAACTTAATGTTTGATTATTGCTTAGAGCATTGGAAAGTTGAAGATTAAATTATTCTATATAGTTAAAAATAATATTTATTAAAATTAATTATAAATTTTAATAAATATTATTTTTAACCTTATAGAAATCCCTAAGTTAATTGAAAATAGCATAACTAAAGTTGAAGATTATATTGATTTAAACCGAATTTATGTACAATTTAAGCCATATGAACATTTTAAAAGTTGGTCTTATAATTATGGAAAATAATAAAAAATATTTATAATAATAGTATAACTTTGGACAATTTAAATAATATGTTATAATATGTATTATATTAAATTTAATTACAAAAAGAGGGGGGATAATTATGAATAAGAAACTTACAGCTTTAGTTCTTTGTAGTGTTTTATTTTTTAATTCTACAACTGTTGTATTTGCATCAACAGTTAATAAAACAAATACAAATAATATAGGTATATCTAACCGAGTAACTAATGAGGTAAATAAAATTAGTTCTAAAGTACTCACTATTGAACAAGAAAAAATGGTTGAAGAATATAATCAACAAATACTTTCTTTAATTCATTCAAATGTTTTGAAACAAACAAATATACATAATAGTTACGTTCCAACACGTGGAACTGGTACAGTAATTAAAACATTGTGTAAAAAATATGGTAAACGTTATATAACTCATGAATTACCTAAATATATTTATACTAAATTACCAGGAATTGTTGCTGAAAGAGTAACAGAAGTAGAATTTGTTACTTTCTGGAATACTTATGTATTATTAGGATATTTGGATACAGTTAGGGATTCCGTGTCTAATTGGTTAATCAGTAAAGGTGTTTGGAAATGGGCTGCTAAATCAGCGGGTGCTATTGTTCAAGGAGCAATATGGTTAGTAGTATAATAAAGTTAGTATTATTATTAATTCCTACAATAATAATTGTAATAGTTGGTATCTTAAATTTTAAGAGTAAGCATTATTTTTATGTATTTTTTATGTTAATATGTTTTTTATTTATGATTTATCAATTTATCAACATGATAAATCATAAATAAAAATGATGAAATTTTATGAAAATGAGAGAAGTTATGTGCTTTTTATATAGATATTGGTCATGTTGTTTTACAAAGGACAAGGAAAAGGCGCTTAAAGACACTTTAGAGTTTAATAAAGGATTTACTCTATCCTTAATACCGTTAGAACTCAAACTAGACAAGCTGAGAAGGCATATGAGGAATGGTTATACAATGAGTTTAATTATAAAAAGAAAAAAGATAGAACAAAAGAAGAGGAAGCTACAAAATTATTGAATATAATGTAAAATAATCTATAATTATACGTGTAGTCTCTTTTAATAGAAGGGTAATTTTATAAATCCTAAAAATTATATTATTAAGGAAGTGAATATATGAACAAATATTTCAAACTAGAATTTAGAAGAGCTATGTTATCAAGAAATGCATTAATTTCGTTTATAATAACAATTTTAGCATTTTTAATAGCATTTTTAGATTGTATACTTTATTGGCAGGAAGGATTACATGGATTAGATCACCTATTTGATGCCTCTTCAATTTTTATAAGAACAAGATATATGAATTCATCTAGTTATCTATTCGTAATAGCACCTATACTTGCAACAATGATTTTTTCTGACTCTTATCTTTTAGATAAAGAATCAGGATTTTTAAAATCTATATATGTAAGAATGAGTAAAAGAAAATACATATTTACTAAGATTATGGTAAATTCAATTGTCAGTGGATTAGTTATAGCTTTAGCATCAGCTATTGTATTAATAATTTTGATTAAAATGTATGGAATAAGAGATGTACATATGCAGTCGGGTCTAGGTGCTTTTAGTTTTATATTTTATAAGTCTAGGATTTTATACTGTGTTTTTTTAATATTAATATCATTTATTTTTAATGCTATTTTTGCAACCTTAGCCCTTGGAATATCACCATGGATAAAAAATAGATACTTAGCTATGCTTGCCCCATTTTTTTACTATATAATTGCAGTGCCCTTATTTCCGGCTTGGATGAGTCCAATTACATTATTTAGTCTAGAGGGGGTATTAAATGAATTTCAAATAATTATTTATCAATTGATTTTACTGTTTATTGGAGTAATTTCATTTTACTATGGGGTGAAATATGACTATGAAAAAAATCTTTAATTATTTCATATTAAAAATCAGTTCTTTTAAAATCGGTATTGTAATTTTAGTAGCATTAATATATCAGTTTACACAGTTTTTAAATTTAATACCTTATAAAATAAAATATAATTTTTATGATTTACATATGAATTCATTAGGATATTTACCGTTGTTTTATATGATAAGTTTGTTTTATTTAATAATAATATATCAAGTATGTAATAATGATAATTTTTCTAAATACTTATTTTTAAAGTTTAAAAGTAGAACTCAGGTATTTACTATAAATGTATTAATGATATTTGTGATATCTCTTATATTTGTTGGGATCATAAATTTAGCTTGTATTATAGAATCTATAGGAAATATAAGTTTTGAAAATACTTGGAGTCAGTATTTTTTTAAAGTAATGAGTGGTACAATTAATTCATTTCATTCAAGTGAAGAGATAAAAATTTTAACTACTAAATTAACCCCGTTAAGCTTTGTATTGTATAACAATTTATTTGCCATAGCATATTTATTTTTAATAGGATTAATGTTTATAGTCAGCAATATACTTTTTAAAAAAAGGATGTTATCCTTTACATTTACAATGGCAATAAATGTTGGTAGCCTTGCTGTAGACTCAATACCTGGTATTGTAGCAAACTTAACTTTTACAAAAAATGTGTTTGTAGCTAATGCAACCCTTGAGCAACTAAAAAACAATATCTTTATCACATCAAGACTACTTTACTTTGGGGTATTAATAGTATCTTTAATAGTTATTGGAAATATATTAACTAAAAAATTAGATTATAAATTTCAGGGGGAAAAATGATAAGAAATGTTAGAATCGTAATCAATGATTTTAAAGCTATATTGGATTTAAAAAAACTATTATCTATAATTGTTGTATTTATTCTTGTATTTATTATGAAAAAAGATTTTTTAATAAATATAGTAAGTTTAGATGAAGTATTTAAAAGTATGCTAGGTGGGCCATATAGAGTAACTGAAAATACTCTTGAGACTTTGGTTTGGAGTTTTTATATGTTTTACTTAATATATTTATCAGGAAATTTTTTCTACACAGAACTTACACGCAGAAGTTTATATTCAATTTCAAGGATAGGTAATAAGAAAACATGGTATTTATGTATTCAAGTAAGTTTATTGCTACTTTGTATAGCTTATTATTTAATAGGGGGTATTTTAATTACAATATGTTCTTTTATATTTAACAGTAATCTTATTGTGTATAGCATTTTAGATATATTAAATATAATTTTTATACTTTCAGTATCTAGTTATTTTATGATTAATGTTTATCTTATTATTTTATTAATAGCTAAAAGTCACAATAGAGGATTTTTATTTTTAGTTATTTTAGACTATATATCAATAGATATTGGAGGAATATTTAATATAGATAAGTTTATGCCTTTGAATCAAGGAATGATAATAAAACATAATATAGAAAAATTTAGTTGCTTATGGTCTTATATGTTGTTAATACCATTGATAGTAGTTTGTATTATTTTTATAAACTATGTTATTAATAAAAAAGACCTATTAGCTATAATAGATTAAATTACATATTGAGGGGGATATTATGGAAAAGAATAATGTTATAGAAATACATAATTTATCAAAGATAATAAATGATATTACAATACTTAATAATATAAGTGTAAATTTTGAAAAGGGTAAAATATATGGAATAGTCGGAACAAATGGTTCAGGAAAAAGTATGATGTTTAAAGCTATATGTGGACTTATTAATTCAACTAAAGGGGAAATTAAGGTTTTTGATGAAGTTATAAAGGACGGAAGTTTTCCAAAAAGTACAGGAATCATAATTGAAAGCCCAGGATTTCTTCCTCAATACTCTGGATTTAAAAACTTAAAAATACTTGCAAGTATAAACAATGTAGTTTCTGATGAGGATATAAAGAATGTGATTTTATTGGTTGGTTTAGAGCCAAATGATAAAAGAGCCGTTAAAAAATATTCTCTAGGAATGAAGCAGCGTCTAGGTATTGCACAAGCCCTAATGGAAAAGCCTAAACTATTAATTTTAGACGAGCCAATGAATGGACTAGATGAAGATGGGGTAAAACTTATACGAGATATATTACTTGGATTAAAAAAAGAATCTGTAACAATACTCCTTGCAAGTCATAATAAAGAGGATATAAATGAGTTATGTGATAAAGTTTATAGAATGAAAAAAGGTGTTTTATCTATAGATGAATAACAAAATTTCTAAAAATATTTAAATATAATTAGTAAAATAATAGGCTGTATACTTAAAATTTAAGTATATAGCCTATTATTTTACTGAGCTTTTATGTATTCAACTAAATAACCAAAAATATTACAATAAAAACACTAATAGCTCTTGAAAAATTAATAGTATGAATATATATGTATCATATCTTTTTATAACTAAATCATATTTAAAAACTATATTCTTAACTAAAACCCTGTATTTAAATTAAATATTAATATGTAATATTAATATTATAAATTAATATTACATATTAATATTTAATTTTGAAATTAGAAAGGAATATTTAATTATGATTAATAATTGCACCATGAAATTATGCAAGTAGTCAACTATGTTCTAATTGTGGTTACAAAAATAAAGAAGTAAAAAACTTAGAACTTAGAGAATGGGTATGTCCTAAATGTGGAATGGTCTTTGCAGAAATAAAGAATGAATTACAACGTAAAAAAAATATGTGGAATATATGGCTTAAAATACAAAAGTAGGATATAATTCTATATATGTATAATACCATATAATATAAGGAGTATAAAATGCTAGGACCACTTACTTTTACTTTTTACGAACCAGTATATATAAATTTACATTTAAAAGAATATTTTATTATATTTATATGCTTACAACTTATATCTATCTATATTTTTTACTTAAAGAAAATTCATGAAAAAAATAAATTTCAAAGAATAATTTTAAAAGTATTAAATATTGTTTCGAATATTATTGCTATCCTCTTTTTTATAGAAGCAGGGTTTTGTACTAAAAGTTTTTTGTTGAGATCAACAGGACTTTGTATGATAATTTTCATGGCAACTATAGGTAAAAAAATAAGTGATTAAAATATGAGAAGAAACTCCTTTTGCTTATTAATATGCAAAAGGAGTTTTTAGATATAAATAGCGTAAACTATTATGAAGAGCGGTGTTCAAATGGTAAAAGAATTTATAATGTCAGTTATTTTTTCCTGTAACTTAATAGGATTTGTATCAACATATTTACTTACAGTATCTGCAAAGGCTGATGTAGATATTCATCCTAGTAAAATGGCTATACTTAAAAAACAATAAATTTTCTTTTTCATAAATACACTTCTTAATAATTTTCTTTTATTAATTTTAATGAAAAAAATATTAGTAATATTATTCCTAAAAATGCTATCATTCTCATAGAGTTTAAGATAATAAAACTAAGCCAACTAATATGTTGTAATAAGGAAAATGCTATACCTTTACATGTAGTGCTACCAGCCCATATTAAAAACAGACTTGCTAAAATACAATATAATGTACTAATTTGTTTGTTCATTTAAAAAATCCTCCAATTAATATTATAATTAACACAGTATAAAATACTTATTTTGTATGATTATCCTTATAAAGTAATTATTATATATATATTTTAATATTAAATCCTGGCATTGTAAACTTATAACGTGTACTTTATAAGTGCTAAAGAACTTTATATTTTATAAAATCTTTAATTCAAAGGGGATAAGGAGGCATTAATACTGCATAGAGAGGGGAAAGTCATTGGTATTTTGTTCAATGATTATATTGTTAATTTCATTAATTGTATTAGTCTAGTTTATTCGAGATACTTTTATAGATATATTACATAAAGAAGATGACGGATATATTACTGTAGCTGTTAAAAAGAAAAATTCATGGTATCAATATCATTATAAAAAAGAAGAGTTTAAAGAAAACATAGGGAAGCTTTTAAGTATAGATGACTTAAATTCATACATATCTCCAAATAGTTTTTACACCCCCCCTTAGAAGAATAGAAAATGTAAGAAAGTTAAATTCTTTATACATAGATATGGATTATTATAATATGGACAAGCTGAGAAGGCAGATAAAATAAAAAAATAGGAATAAATCAGTATTTATATTTTCTATAAAATACATATATAGAAAGAATATAGTATAATATACTTTGGAATAAATATTTAATTATAAAATTTAGGAGGTATATTGTGAAAAAGATAAGCGTAATAGTAGTTGCCATATTTAGCTGTCTTTTGGTTGGGTGTTCTTCTAGTGATAAAAAAGCTAGTTCACATAGTACGGATGTCAATCAAAAAGTTGTTAATAATAAGGATATTTCAGAAAAGAGTGTTAATGATGAGAAACCAGAAGAAAAGGCAGTAGATGAAAAGGATAAAAAGGAATTTATAGAAAATAGTAATAATATTGTAAAAGGAAATATAAAAACGAAAAACAGTAATAAAGGTTCCACAAGTTTAAATAATAAAAAAACTAAAAACTCAAAAATACAAAAGAATAATGTTAAAGGATTTATAATTAATGAGATGGATCTTGAAAAAAATTCTCCGTTTAAAATGGATATGTCTATTGATACAGTAAGGTCTATTTTGAAGAAAAATAATATTAAAATTGATAATGAAACAGAAATAACATCTAGGTTAAATGATCCTGAATTTGGAGATAAAATATTGGATATAAAAAATATGAATTTACAATTTAATAAGAGAAATAATAAATTATGTTCAATTGGAGTTGTAAATAATTACAAAACATCATTGGGTTTAGCTATAGGGGATTCCATAGTTAAAATGAAAAAATTATATGGTACTAAATATACAATAGAAAATTTAGATAATATAATAACTTATACTTATAAAATTAATAATCATTATTTTAGTGTTCATGAACAAAATAATGGGGGGAAAGTATCAGCTTGGTCTATAAAAAAAGCGTAATATTTAAAAGGTATATATGATACTTTTATCATATATACCTTTAATTTTAGTTTACACCATAACCATTAATTTGATGATTATCTAGTGAGTAATTTCTTCTACTTACAGCGTTACTAGAGTTTCCCTCAATAGTATATATAGTTCCATCACTATAACTAACAACTATACCTGTATGATGAATACCATTATTTATATTAAAGAATATTACATCTCCAGTTTTAGGAATATAACCAGATTCTCTAGTTTTATATCTGCCCTTTAAGCTATACCATCATCACCATCATCAGTAACCCTATTTAAAAGTGTTACTGGTATATGGAAGATTTTTTTGATTTTATAGTGAAATCATAATCCGCTGAAAGCATTTTATTATATGATTTTACAGTATAATCTCTTACTATTGGGATAAACATAGCTCCATCTCTTTTATATTCTAAATATAGAGTAAATAAGATATACAGTGTACCTTCATTACAATATATACCATAAAATTATATGCAAATTTTGGTCATATGAAAGATGAAGTAATCTTTAAATCATGTTTTACTGTTGAAGATGTGATTAATAAAGTCGATGATTACATAGATTATTATAATAATCATAGATGTAAATGGGAATTAAAAAAGATGACTCCTAAACCATTTAGAAATCATCTTTTAAATGTGGCGTAACTCTTTTTTTACAATGTCCTTGACAAGAGGGTCCACTTTATTCTTTTAACTACTCTATATTTTTTGAACTTTAGGAGGAATTTTATTTGAAAAAAGAATTAACTTTACAACAAATGTTAGATGAATTAGCAGATAATACTGGAGTAATTTATGCAAGAATAGATGAACCAGTTGAAAAAGAAATAGGTTACTTTTGGTTAAATAATGATGGAGTATTAATGTATTCAGGTACTTTAGAAAGAGCTTTACATAAAAAAGGTAATGAGTATCGTTTTTATGCTACTAATGATAAATATATAAAAGCAACAAAAGCCATTTATCCTGTAAGCTTTAGTGAAGCAGCAGATAAATTACTTTATGAAGGAAAAACAATTTACTGTATGTTACCAAGTAATCTAACTGGTTCACCAATTACCAAAGAATTTACTCCACTAAATACTGATATACCTTTAGATTGTTTTAAAACAGATGTTAAATGGTATGTTGAATAAGTAACATATAAAACATTTATTTAAATTATAATTAAATAGAAGTAAGACTTATGCAAAACAATAAATTATTTTGTATTTTAGGGAAAAGTGGAGCTAGTAAAACTATTAGTTCCATTGAAACTGGTCAGTTTAATCCTTCAGCAAAGCTAGCTTTAATTCTATGCATTGCTTTGAATAAAAAATTTGAGGAGCTTTTCTATTTTGAAGAATAAGTTAAGTATTGGGTAGTTATTAGTAATGGCTGTAATGAAGGTAAAGTATCTTAATACTTTACCTTCATTATTTTTATATTTCACTACATAATTGATTTAGTCTATTAATAAGTATTTTGCTTTTAATAGATTTAAAATAGAAATATATTTTTTATACATGTTTTATATATTTTACTAAGATATATACCTGTGCAATAAGCCCTATAATTTCACTTATTCTACAATATATATGATAGCTATAAATAAGTTCGTTTATCAATAATATAATCCAAATAAAACTAACAAACATTATTAAGAATATATTTAACTTCCTTGGAAGTGTTTTTACATAATTTATATATGTCATTTGTAATAATATATATATTGCATTAAGAAAAATGAAAAAAATAACTTCATTACTATGAATATTAACAGGAATATCACTTCCTATAATCATAAAATCTATTAAAATTAAAATAGAAAAAATAAACAAACTTAATGATATTAATATATTAGTTATTTTCATTATATCAGTTTTTACCCCTCTCATATCCTAATATATTAATATATATTCAGGATTTATTTACATATACCGTACCACCTATAAAAAGCATTAAAACATCTATATAATATATATTTTTTATATATAAATATGTAAAAATATATATATTTTAATATTAAAATATATAAAAATAATAATATTTTGTATATACAAAATCAAATATATTAAAATAAATTTATTCTATAAAATTTATAGCATATAAAAGTCATTTGAAGGATATATTGAAATTTTATTGAACATATACAATGGAGGTGTATTTGTGAAGAGAATTGAATACGTATATATAATTATATTTATTATATTGATTCTTGGTAATATAATAAATTTTTTTAGAATTATTAAAAAGAATGATACTAACAAATATGATTTTATTTTAAAAACTGAAAAAGGAAATAAGAGATTAATAATAATGATTATAGTAATCATATGTATATTGTCTTTTAGATGCTTAAAGAAATTTACCATTATTGATAGTGCTCCAATAGTACCATTATTAAGCTATGTTATTAATTACAAAAAAGTTATAGGATTAAATTCAAAAGGGCTAGGATATTACTATGGTATTATAAAATGGAAAGATATATTTAAATATGAATTTAAGGATAAAAAATTATTAGTTATAAATGATAGGTTTTATTTTGAGTTTGAAAACAATCAATATAATGATATTAGTAACTTTATAAAAATGCATCTAAATAATTAGATGCATTTTATTTAATATAAAACCTTAATTATATATATACTTACCATTTGTAACAATATTTTTATAAAATCGTAAAATATATTAACACATGTTAATGTATTTTTACAGAGGTGTTTAATGTGATTCAAGATTTTTCAGAAGAATATTTGAAGTTAGTGGAATCTTATTGTAAAAAACTAGTTGTTGAGTCACTAGATTTTAAGAAGTTCACTATACAATCACAAGTATATAATGACTTAAAAGAGGGTAAAAATAATTTTGAAATTATAGGGGCGTTGGGTATTGAACCAATTGGTAATCCTATTTTTAATAGCGGCGAAACTATATATGTTGGAAGTACTGTTCTGACAAATGAAACAAATATGGATCAAAAAATTAGAACTGAATCCTTTAGCAAAGATGAATCTTTAATTACTACAAGTAAAACAACTGATGGATTTAAGTTAGGTATAAAAGGTGGTGCTAAATTTTCAGTTCGATTCTTTGAAAATGGAGTTGAAATATATACAGAAGTTTCAACAGAATACAATTTTTCAAGTGAAAAAACTACTACTATATCACAAACTCAGAGATTAATAGTACCTTCTCAAGAAATATTAGTTCCAGCAAAATCTAAAATACAAGTTACTGCAATATTTAACAGAGGCTTTTGTACCGGACAAGTTTTATTAAAAGGCTTATTGCGTGGCAAAGATAAAGTTAACATTTGTGTTTATGATAAGTATTCTGGGAAATTACAATACTGCTTAGGTGATTTAGTACCCTTTGATAGATTAGCACAAGAAGGTAATTTGCCACAATTTAAATCTGTACCAAATTCCTTTAATAAAGAAACCAATACTGGAGAAATGGAGATTTTAGGAGTTGGAGAATATACAAGCAGTCTTGCAACTAATTTTATAATAAATTTAAAACAATTTCATTCAAAGGAAAGAGGAATTTGTAAGTCTTGTAATTATCCTGCAAAAACTATTTTTATTAGCTAGTGTTTATAAAAATGATTTTTATTAAGTGGTATTTAAAATAAATAGTCTAAAATTTAAAGACTAAGAAAAAGGTATGTATAATATATATTTACTATACATACCTTTTTCACTTAAGCTTTAAAGTAACAGCTTATGAAAGTATTTATATTTATATATTTTTAAATATAAATATATAAATCTAAATATTTATATATATTAAAAAATAATAATATTTTGTATATACAAGATAAAGAGCAACAAAAATTAAACAATCTAAAGAAAACGACATTTAAATAAAATTACATAAATATAATATTAGATTTTTTAAAGAAATAAAAAATAGTATTTAACACTAATGGAAAAATAAGTTATAATATAATTACAAATATGTAAAAAGGTGGTGTTTACATGGAAAGTCTTATAAAAAAGGCTAAGGAAGGGGATAGAGCTTCTATAATTTTCATTATTGAAAAATATAAGCCCTTTATATTTAAATCTGCTTCCAGATATAATATTCCAGGATATGATTTTGAAGATCTAGTTCAGCATGGATATCTATCAATTATAAAAGCAATACATAAGTATATTCTTGGTAGCAATTCATATAATGGATACTTTATAAATTCCATAAGCTTAAACTTTAAAGCATTACTAAAGGGAGAGATAAAACACTTTCGTGAAGTTCCAGATGATAAGATAATGGAAAAGGATGACTATTACGATTTTACACTTGAAGATGAGATAATAGCATATGATGAAGTAGAAAAACTACATAAATTACTTGATAAATTAAAACCACTAGAACGTGAGATAATAAATAGACATTATTTAAATGGAGAAAGCTTTTGTGATATTGCTTGCTCTTTAGACGTTAAATATGATAGAGTTATTTATTTAAAGAAAAAAGGTTTTTTAAATATACGAGAAAATATGGATATGATCTCCCTATAGGGTGATTACATCCATATAGGAAAAAGTAGTATTCATATTTAATTAATAGCTGTGTCCTAGTAATGTACTAGAATACAGCTATTTTGCTTATCAATGACTTAATATAATGTTTTTTATATAATTATATTAGATAATATCTAGTAATTGATACTATAAAGTAGTCTATGGTACAATACTCCTTGGAGGTGAAAATATGGAAGTAGATAAAGAGATGTTAAAGGGATATATAGAAAGTATAATTCTAAGTGTATTATTAAATGAAGATTTATACGGATATGAAATTTCAAAGCGTATAAGGAATATCAGTGAAAATACATTTGAAATTAAAGAAGGAACTATGTATGTAGTATTAAAAAGACTTGAAAACAATAAACTTATTTCTCCATATTGGGATGATACAGAAAGTGGTGGTGGAAGACGTAGATACTATAAAATCACTAGTGAAGGTATTAACTACTTAAAAAATAAAAAAGTTCAATGGATATTTTTCAAGAATATTATTGACACATTTTACAAGGGGGTATAATTATGGGACAAATTGATAGGTATGTTAATTCAGTTTATAGGCATATAAGTGGTAATAAAGAAGAAATTAAGGTATTAAAAGAAGAAATGAAAAATCATTTACTACAATTGGTGGAAGAATTAAAATCTAAAGGTAAGTCTGAAGATGAAAGTATTTCAATTGCAATTAAACAATTCGGTGAAAAAAAACAAATTGAAAATGAATTGCTTGGTATATTTAAATTTTCAAACAAAAAAGCCAAGAAAACATTAATAGTAGCTATAGCATTTTTTATAATGACCATAATATCTTTTTCTATTGTTTTGATTGGAACAGAAGTTTCTACAAGACAATACTTAGCAAGAAACAAAAAAATAGTTAATATATTAAGTTCATATAATAAAGATAATATAGATGATATAGATAAAAATATTAGTAAAATATTTAATGAATCAAAAGGACAGGTTGTATCTGTAATGATGTATCATGCACTAAAAGATGAGTATGAGTTTTATCCGAATTTAAAAGACTTAGAATATGCTTATCCAAAAGGTATTCAATGTAAACATAATAATTGTATAGGCCAACAAATTAGTAATAAAAAAGGTGTTAAATATGATGTTAGTATAGGTCAGAATTCTTATACTCTTGTTCCTATGTATATAAAAAATTTTAAAAAAATATCCCTTATATTTCTTTGTTGTTTTATAATATCAGTCATTGCTTGGATTTTAGTAAAAATTCATACTTATATTTACTATAGATATTAATATGACTATAGTTATAAAATTTGTTTACTTAACAGAAAAATAAAATTAGAAAATATATATACTCATTTGGATTCTACGAAAAGTTGTTTCAGGATATAATCATTACACATATAAAAATGCTCCACAAAACGTAAGAACTCCATATGAAGCTAATTGCAAATCTATTAATAAAACTTCTAATGATTCTGATGTTATATCTGTACCTCAAGGCTTAGATAATTAAAATATAATATCTATTGATGAAGATATTTTAAAGTGCTTACAAACGGCTTGAATTGGTGGTTAATTTGCATTCTAAATGAAGTATAGTAGTATTAGCGTATAATTTCTAAGAGATTATAATTTGATTAAGCTTTATTTATGAAAATAATAAGGTTTATGGAATATAATATATTATATTAATATATTATTCTTTTAAGGTGATATTATGATTAAAAATTTTAATTGTTGTTGTAATAATAATTCATGTGATCCAACAATATATGTTAAAGTTACAAATAAAGGTGATTTATATATAAGGTTTATATTACAATATAGTTTAGCTGGTCAAACTTTTACTCACCAAATTGATCTTTCAAGAAGAAGAACTAAAAGATATTATATTCCAAAGAATTCATATAATATATGTTTAAATATATTAAATATTTCTTTCCATGATACAACATTAATTCATCATGAGTGTATTTCAGGGCTTGAAAATGTTTGTTATGATGTAAAAGGTCTACCACAAGAGCCAATATGTATAAAAGTTCCTTGCTAAATTTCAGATGGTTATTTATATATAAAATGCTAACAGTATATTCTGTTAGCATTTTATTGTATAAAGAATGCAGGTGTGTTCAGAAAAGCTTTTAGCGATGAGTATGACAAAAAAGACCTGCTTTTAATACAATAGAAAAGGTTTCATCAGCCAATCTAAAGAATAAAGGAGGTCATCTGAATTGATAGTAATAGTTTATAACATACAAAATTGAATTATAAATATCTGTACCTAAGTTTAGAAGAAGAGAAATATATGGAGATAAGAAAATAGAGATAGGAAAAATATTAAGTCCATTATGTAGCTACAGTATGAAGAAATAAAAAAGCAATTACAGAGTATATAAAAAATCAACAAAAAATTATAGTATAAATTCTATTGCATGTACATAAATAACTTTTATATAGCTTAAAATGTATCAAAATAGAATTAACTTGAATACAATATAATGCACTATATTGTCGTATAATGCATTATATTATCATAACAAGGGGAGAATTATATATGCCAATAATAAAAGAACCCATTGACTTTATCAATAAACCTGAATCTGAAGCCCAAAAATGGGGCAAAGAAGAAGAAAAACGTTGGTTTACGAAATTAAATAATCTTGAAGAAGTAGCCGTAAATCAACTTAAAACTAAGGAAGATAAAACAAAAATAGATAATTTTTCTACAGACATTTTATTTTCTTCATTAACTGCAATAGAAATTATGAAAGAAGACGAAAATCAAAATCTTTTTGATGTTGAAAGAATTAGAGAAGCACTTTTAAAAAATACTTTAGATAGAGAAGTTATAGGCTATGTAAATTTTACACCTAAAGAGCTTGGAATTAATTTTTCTATAAGAGATGTAGAATTAAATAGAGATATATCAGATGAAATTTTAGATAAAGTTAGACAGCAAATAATAAATCAAGAATATACTAAATTTTCATTTGTATCATTAGGGTTAAATGACAACAGCATCGATGAGAGTATACCAGTTATTGTGAAAACTAGAGTTCCAACAACGTTTAATTATGGTGTTCTTAATAATAAAGAAACAGTATCATTATTATTAAATCAAGGTTTTTCTATAATTCCTGAGTCAGCTATTATAACTACTATAAAAGGAAAAGACTATATATTAATAGAAGGAAGTCTTAGTCAAGAGCTTGATTTCTATAATAAAGGATCAGAAGCTTGGGGAGAAAAAAATTATGGTGATTATGTTTCAAAACTTTCCCAGGAACAATTAGGTGCTTTAGAAGGATATCTGCATTCAGATTATAAAGCTATTAATAGTTATTTAAGAAATAATAGAGTTCCAAATAATGACGAGCTTAATAAAAAAATTGAATTAATAAGTTCTGCTCTATCTGTAAAGCCAATACCCGAAACATTAATAGCATATAGAAGAGTAGATGGTATTCCATTCGATTTACCTTCTGATTTTTCCTTTGATAAAAAAGAAAATGGTGAAATAATAGCTGATAAACAAAAATTAAACGAGTTTATAGATAAATGGACTGGAAAAGAAATTAAAAATTTATCATTTTCTAGTACTTCTCTTAAATCCACCCCATTATCATTTAGTAAATCTCGTTTTATATTTAGATTGCGTTTAAGTGAAGGGACCATTGGAGCATTTATTTATGGGTTTTCTGGATTTCAAGATGAACAAGAAATTCTTTTGAATAAGAATTCTACTTTCAAGATATTTAGAATAACTCCAATAACTTCAATAATTAATAGAGTTACTAAAATGACTCAGGTAGTAATTGATGCTGAAGTTATACAAAATAAAGAGATTTAGCATCAACAAATAATATTGCTATTGAAATAAGATTCTAAGGACAATACTCTAAACCTTTAAATAAAAGATTTGTAGTATTGTCCTTTAATTATAGATTCTTAATTTATACATTTTTCGTCACATTTTTTATTCGACTTCATAAAATATTAAGGTACACTAATATTTTATGAAGAAGTGTACTAACTAATGATAAAAATTATAAGTAAACAATAATATTCTAAAGATAAAATTAGGAGAGTGTATTTATGTTAGTTTCAAAAATTGAGAACTCCGTAAAAGATTCAAATAAAAATTATTTCACAATAAACGGTTTAATGGGGTATTATTTTGAAAATGACTTTTTTAATTTAAGTATAATATCACCAACTTTAGATGGAAATTTAACTTTTAGTAAAGAGGATATTAATTCAATCTTAGGTAATAAGAGCATTAAGTCTGCAAGATGGATTGGTTTAATAAAGCCTAGTATAACTGGAGAATATGTTTTATCAACAAATAGTTCTAATTGTAGAATTGAACTAAATGGTGAAATATTTAACCTATCTTTAAACACATCTAATACTGTTAATTTAATTAAAGGAAACGTTTATGACATCAGAATAGAACAATTAATGTCAGAGAATCAGTTATTAAAAAATTATGAAGGAATTAAGCTTTACTGGGAAACTTCGGATATTATAAAAGAAATAATTCCTTCAGAAGTATTGTTAAAACCCAATTATAGTAATACAAATGAGAAATCTAAATTTATTCCTAATAATACACTGTTCTCTAATGCTAAATTAAAGGCTAATGCAAATAGAGATACTGATAGAGATGGTATACCTGATGAATGGGAAATTAATGGATATACGGTTATGAATCAAAAAGCTGTAGCATGGGATGATAAATTTGCAGCTAATGGTTATAAAAAATATGTATCTAATCCTTTTAAACCTTGTACTGCAAATGACCCATATACAGACTTTGAAAAAGTTTCAGGACAAATAGATCCATCTGTAAGTATGGTAGCAAGAGATCCAATGATATCTGCTTATCCTATAGTTGGAGTCCAAATGGAAAGATTAGTTGTTTCTAAATCAGAAACAATTACTGGAGATTCAACTAAGAGTATGTCTAAATCAACTAGTCATAGTAGTACTAATATTAATACTGTTGGCGCAGAAGTTTCAGGTAGTTTACAACTTGCTGGAGGTATATTCCCTGTATTTAGCATGTCTGCTTCAGCAAATTATTCTCACACATGGCAAAATACAAGTACAGTTGATGATACAACTGGAGAAAGTTTCTCTCAAGGATTAAGTATAAATACTGGTGAATCCGCTTATATAAATCCTAATATTAGATATTATAATACTGGTACTGCTCCAGTGTATAATGTTACTCCCACTACTACCATAGTAATTGATAAACAATCTGTAGCCACTATTAAGGGACAAGAAAGCTTAATTGGGGACTATCTAAATCCTGGTGGAACCTATCCTATTATAGGAGAACCTCCTATGGCTTTAAATACTATGGATCAATTTAGTAGTCGTTTAATTCCGATAAATTACAATCAATTAAAAAGCATTGATAATGGTGGAACTGTAATGTTATCGACATCCCAGTTTACTGGAAACTTTGCCAAATATAATTCCAACGGTAATTTAGTAACTGATGGAAACAATTGGGGACCTTATTTAGGTACTATAAAAAGTACAACAGCTTCATTAACTTTATCTTTCTCTGGTCAAACTACTCAAGTTGCTGTTGTTGCTCCTAATTTTAGTGATCCTGAAGATAAAACTCCTAAATTAACTTTGGAACAAGCTCTAGTTAAAGCTTTCGCACTTGAAAAGAAAAATGGTAAATTTTATTTTCATGGTTTAGAAATTAGTAAAAATGAAAAAATACAAGTATTTTTAGATAGTAATACAAATAATGATTTTGAAAATCAATTAAAAAATACAGCTGATAAAGATATTATGCATTGTATAATAAAACGTAATATGAATATTTTAGTAAAAGTAATTACTTTTAAAGAAAATATATCCTCAATCAATATCATAAATGATACTAATTTTGGTGTTCAATCTATGACAGGTCTTTCTAATAGATCTAAAGGACAAGATGGTATCTATAGAGCTGCTACAACAGCTTTTTCTTTTAAATCTAAAGAACTAAAATATCCAGAAGGTCGTTATAGAATGCGTTTTGTAATTCAATCTTATGAACCGTTTACCTGTAACTTTAAACTCTTTAATAACCTAATATATTCTAGTTCATTTGATAAAGGATATTATGATGAATTTTTTTACTTTTATTATAATGGCAGTAAATCTTTTTTTAATATTTCTTGTGATATTATAAATTCTATTAATAGGCTTTCGGGGGTTTTCTTAATAGAATTAGATAAATTAATAATATAGTATCTATAAAAATTATGAATAACACCAATTCGGGTCATGTATTATTAAAGACTACGAGTAAGATTTAAATTAAAATGTATCCTATGAAGTAGACGATTTAAAAAAGCTTACTTCATAGGGTATTTTTATGTATAATAGAATAAAGAAAATTTAAGATGCTTTAGATACTAGGGATATAGTAGCATAATAGTGAGTTGTATACTGTAAGGTTTAATACAGATGGTTTTAGTAATTATAAACTAGATAGTAAATTACATTCAAAAATAATAGAAAAGGATGAAAGTTAAAATGAAAAATAGGATTAGTTTTTGAAATAAAATATTAGGGGCAATACTTATATTAGTTGGTATTATACCTATATATTTAATTTTATGTATATATCCATTTAAAGGATTTAATTCTTTTATAGAATCTCTAAAATGGGCATTTACAGAAAGCTGCGATAAGGATTTGCATATAATTGGAACTATGTGTTTTTTTACTGGTTTAATAATAATAATAAATGACAGGATAAAAAATAACAAAATTAAAAAATAGTTAAATATTTTTATAATGGAAAATGTGGATGTAATAGTTTTATTTTATTTTCAAATTCATGTGTAACTTTAGTTTTACCAATAACATAAACATTATTATCATAATAATTATACTTAGCCATGTAAGGTAATCCATATGTAAGATTTATCATTTCTTTTCCTTTACACAGCAAGATACTAATTATGACTGTGAAAGTTAACCAACAAATGAGGATTTAAAAGTATTTTTTTATTGAAAATATGTAAATGAAATAAAATAACCATTTTATTTACAAATTTATTAAGATATGATATTCTATTCATAGGGATTGTAAATGAAAGGGTGTATTGATAATATGCTTTACGGATATGCAAGATGTTCAACGGATAATATTAAACAGGATATAACAAGACAGACAAGAGAATTAAAATCACTAGGCGTTGAAAAGAATAATATATATTTTGAGTATGCAAGTGGTACAAAAGTTAATAGAGAGCAATTAACAAGACTTATGGATATAGTTGTTGAAGGTGATACGATAATTGCTACTGAAGTAAGTAGAATTACACGTTCAAGTAAACAACTATGTGAGATTATAGAATTTGCAAAGGATAAAAAGATTAAATTAATATTAGGGAATTTTATAGTTGATTGTACAAAAGAATTAGATCCAATGACAGAAGGTATGTTAAAGATGATGGGTGTATTTGCAGAATTAGAAAGAAATATGATAAGTCAAAGAGTTAAAAGCGGAATGGCTAATGCAAGAGCTAAGGGGAAGGTAATAGGTAGACCACAAACAACCAAAGAAGATATTCCAAGTAATATTATTAATGCTATTGAATTATTAAAGAATAAAAATATTAATAAGAGTCAATGTGCTAGAATATGTAATATAAGTCGACCAACATTAGATAAATACATAAAAATTATAGAAGGTTAATGACCTTCTTTTTTATTGGACAAAATATTCTACTATACATAAAATACCCTATTAAGTATATTTTCTTAAATTGTATACTTAATAGGGTACATTTTATATTCTATTAGTGGTTTATTTACATTTAGCAAATAGTCTTTATACATATTGGATTCTCTGCTGTACCTTGTATTTCATAACAAATATTTTCAAGCCCTGAAATACACTCATGATGAATTAACCTTGACATAGGAAAAGAAATATTTAATATATTCAAACATATATTTTCTGAAAAAAATGGTATATTATTCTTTTTTCTATTTCCTCTTAAAAGAATAGATTCCCTAGTAAATGTTTCACCAAACAAAGTATATTGTAATATAAACTTTACTTTTAATTTTCCGTTATTTTTCACTATAACATAATTTCTTGTTGGATTACATGAATTATTACAACAATAATAGTTTAAAATTTTAATCATATTATCACCCTATAAATCAATAGACCATTTTAATTTTAGCAAATTTTTTTTATGCATGTTGGATGTTTAGGTGTACCTTGTATGTGATAACAAATATTATTTCGTTCTTCAACACACTCATGGTGGATTAACCTTGTGGTATACAAAGAACAATCTAATATATTTAAACATACGTTACATGACTTTTTGGGTAAAAAAAATCCTTTTTTTTCTCCTTTTTTAATATCACAATTTTTGGTTATAGTTTTATCATCTACATTATATTGTAATATAAACTTTATACATAAATCTATATAATTTATAACGGATATATTATATATTACTGGAGCTGATAAATTTTTACACCAACAGTTTAACCTTTTAATCATAGTATCACCTTAAAAATATAATATACTGATTTAATATATTATATTTTATATATACAACTTTGTTATTATTTATTATATAAAATTAAAGAAGTTATATTAAGGAAGTATTTAGGCATAGTTAGAATCCTTAATATAACTTGACTTATTGAAATTTAATATGACAAATTAAGGGATTAAGTATGACATTTTAAGGATTTAATATAAGAAACTAAAGAACAATTATGACTCAAATACAATATTTGTCATAATTGTAAATTTAATATATAATAAAAATAGAATATAACTTAAGGGTGAAAATTATATATGATTAATAATAAAGAAAAACAAAAAATTTTAATAAAGAATAATATTCTTATTGAAGCTAAATATAATTTAAATTTAGTGGAAAATAGAATATTTACATTACTTTTATATAAGTTTCAAAAAGAGAAAGGAAAAGTTTTGACTTGTACTTTATCATATGAAGAATTTAAGAATGTTATAAAAAATAAGAATGAAAATACTATAAATGGAATTATCAATATATTAAAGAGTCTTCAAAGGAAGCAGATTATAATTAAAGAAAGAAAAGAAAATAGTAAAAATACTATTTGGTATAGTTACAATTTAATTAATGGTTTTTATTTTGATGATGAACACAACATATTTATAATTGAAGCCACAGCTAGAATATATAAATTATTACAGGAATATTTTGTTAATGGATATACTCCTATAAATATATCAATTTTACTTGGACTTAATAATTACTATGCTCAACGATTATATGAAATTTTAAGGTTATGGAGTGGAACTAAAAGTATACTAAATTATACAATTGATGAATTAAAAGAACTTTTGCAAATAAAAGATTTATATTCTTTATATGGTGATTTCAAAAGACGGGTAATAGTACCTGCAATAAAGGAACTTAATAAAACAGGATTTTTTCAAATAGATTTTAAGGAAATAAAAAAGGGAAGAAAAGTAATATCCATTGATTTTTTAGTTAAAGACTTAGATACTAGAATATATTTTAAAGAATTTGAAGAAATAGAATTATCCCATAATATATCAGACAATACTATAGAAAATAATAAAAAACTACAATTAACTAAAAAAATAGGTATAGAAAATATTCTACATATAGAAAATAAAGCTGTTATAAAAATCATTAATAATAAATTTAAAAATTATGATTTTCAATTTAACAAGGAAACTATTTGGGAATGTGAGATTATAACCCTTGAAAAAGATAATAATATGTATGATTCAATAAATGCAAACAATTATAAATATTTTATAGATATATTAACAAATAAAATTCAATTAGAAAAAAATAATAACAATAGTTTTAATGATTTTTCTTAGTGTTTATATTATTTCTAAGATTTCAAGGAAAGTTTTTAAGGATAACAAACTAATTTCGTTATCCTTTTATATAAATAAAAATATTATAAATTCAGCAAATAGTTCTCGTAATAACAGGATTTTCTGTTGTATTAGAAACTGCAAAACAAACATTCTCTTCCCCTGAAATACACTCATGATATAATACAGATGTAATAGGATCAGGATTAGATAAATTTAATATATTTAAGCATATATCAATAGCATCAACTGGTAAATCAATTTTTCTAATACGGTTTTTTGTAAGAATAACTATTTTAGTAAAAGTGCTACTATCTAAGGTATATTGAACTATGCATTTTATTTTAAAATCACCAATATTTTTGAATCGAACAAATTTTAATGAATCCATTGATTTATTAAGACAATAACAGTACATTGATTTTTTAATCATAGAATCACCTTAAAAATATAACTTAATATATTGTATCCTTTTATTTTAAATATTTTATAATAATATTAAAAATGAATAAAGATTTGAGGTTATTAAAAATCACATAAATTTTTGTTATATAGAAAATATTATAAACTTATTAACAAAGAATTCTTCTAATCATAGGATTTTCTGTTGTATTGTAAACTTCAAAACAAATATTATTTAGTCCTGAAATACATTCATGATGTATTAAACGTTTGAAAAGATCAGGGTTAGATAAATTTATTATATTTAAACATATATTAGAAGCATTACCGTGGAAAACAAATTTTTTTGTGTGTCGTCTTTCAAGGATAACGTCTTTAGTAACAGTCTGACCGCCTAAGGTATATTGAAGTATACATTGTATTGTAAAAAATCCCTTATTTGTAAATCGAACAAATTTTAATAAATCCATTGATTTATTAAAACAATAACAACAATTTGAAGTTTTTATCATAGAATCACCCTATAAATATAAGTTAGTATATTATATCCTTTTTTTCTTAATATGTTCTGTATTATTTTTATTAAAGCATTTAAATAAGTAATAAAAATAAAGTATTCATTATAAATAAAGTTATCTAAAATAAGGTAGCTTTTTATCGTAAGTATAAGTATTTTAATATATTTTCCAATATAAATATTAAAATTTTTACAAATAAATATATTAAAAAATATATAAATTTTTAAATTTTGTATATACAAAATCTATTACCATGATATAATTAATAAGGAAAAGATAACAAAAAGGAGATTTTCGTGTGACTTCAAAAAATAGAAATGAAATTATAAATATAAGAGTTGAAAGTGAACTTAAAGAAAAAGTTAGTAAAATAGCTTTTAAAAATGGTACAAATTTATCAGAACTTATAAGGAGATTTTTAGAAGAATATATAAAAGCTCATTGTGGGGATAAAGAAAACTAAAAGGAGATAAAAGTATGGGAAAAGTTATTACGGTTTATAATCAAAAAGGTGGGGTAACTAAAACAAGTTTTGTGTTGAATGTTGGAGCTATTCTTGCAAATAATGGATATAAAACTTTAGTTGTTGATCTTGATATGCAGGCAAATTTAACAGCAGGCATTGGACTGCTTGAGTATGATTATACATCCTTTGATATTTTAACTGATAAAAAGTTTGATATAAATAAGGCCATATATGAAACTAAATATGAGAATCTTTCTATAATTCCATCTAACATAGAACTTAGCAAAGCAGATACTATATTAAATACAACCATCGGAAGAGAAGTGCTTTTAAGACGAAGACTTGAAGTTATAAAGGATAATTATGATTTTATAGTTGTAGATACTGGCCCTACATTAAACTTGCTTGCAGTAAATGCACTAACAGCAGCAGATTATTTAATAATACCTTTAATACCTCAATATTTTAGTATTATTGGATTAAAGGATATAATGAATACTTATGAAGAAGTTAGAGATAATTTAAATGAAGATTTACAACTTCTTGGTATTGCATTATCTATGCTTGATAAAAGAGTTAAAATTGGAATGGAAACTAAAAAGCTTTTAGATGATAATTTTAAAGGCATTGTTTTTGAAACAAATATAAGTACTGACACACAAGTTATATATTCACAAGATGGAAGAACACCATTAATACATTTTAATAAAAATAGTAAAGCTTTAAATGATTATATAAACCTTACAGATGAGATCCTAAGGAGGTTGAATAATGGCAAGTAAAAATACAGGAAGTTTAATAAGCAGTATTGCAAGTTCTTTAAATAAAGAGGATAAGAAAAATATAAAAAAAGAAATTAAAGAAACCAAAGAAGAGAAAACAGTAAATAGAAGCTATAATTTAAAAATGAGTACAGTAAAAAAACTTCAAAGATTAAAGGTACTTGTTTTTGAAGATAGTGATTTAACTTATAATGAAATAGTTGATAAAGCAATATGTGATCTTTATAAAAGGCTTTATATTGAAAAAATTCATAAGGGAGAAACCTTCGATGCAGTAGGGAATGAACTAACAAAAGAATTTAATAAAAGATAGAAAAACAGGTTTAATATAAACCTGTTTTTCTATATAAATATATAAAAATAAAAATATATTTATTTAAAAAAATAATTATATTAAAATTTTTTAATATTTAAATATATAAATATTTTGTATATACAATTTAAAAGGATAAATTCACTATTATAATAAATAAGCATGATTTTATAGTAGAAAATAACAGCATACAAATTCATATTATATTAACATATTACCTTTTCATAGGAACCTTTATATTATCTTAAATATATATATAAATGGGGTGATATATATGATTTTAAGCAAAAACAATGATTATACTAAAGAAAGTAAATTGGAACAGAATATAGCTAATATATGTAATTGTGAATACAAATATTTTTTAAATAAATCAAATGTAGTAGGTGTTGGTTGTGGTTATAAAATTAAAAAAGGATTTTATACTAATCAGTTATGTATTCAAGTATTTGTAATTAAAAAGTGTCCTGAAAATCAGCTAAACAGTAATGATATGATTCCATTAATGTATAAAGGAATCCCAACAGACGTTAAAGAAACCGGATATTTTAGTCCATGTTCTTTTAATATAAAAGAACGTCCAGTTCCAGGAGGATATGGTATAAGTGCAAATATGAGTGAAATTATTGGTACAGCAGGATGTGTAGTATCAAATGGTGTAAGTAGATTTGTTCTAGGTACAAATCATGTTCTTGCAAATATTAATATGTTACCTATGAAAACTCCAATTGTCCAACCAGATTATGCTCATGACGGTTATGCACCTACTGATACAATTGCAACTTTATATAAATATATTCCATTACGCTTTATTAAAGGAGAAGATCAACCTATAAACTTAACTGATTGTGCAATAGGATTGTTAACTAACTCTAACATAATGAGTAATAAGATTGCTTTTATAGGCAAAGTTAGTCATATTAAAAGTCCAAAATTAAATGCAAGTGTTAAAAAAGTCGGTACAATAACTGAGTTTACTAGAGGGTTTATTACAAGTACAAGTTCTGTTGTGGTAATTAACTATAATAATGGTAAAAGAGCTTTCTTTAAAGATCAAATATTTACAACATATATGGCTCAAAAAGGAGATTCAGGTGCTATATTAGTAGATGATAACAATTTTGCATTAGGTATTTTGTGTGGATATAGTCCTAATGTTACGACATTCAATAGATTGTCTACAGTTTTAGAGCAATTAGATGTTTCTTTATCATATTAATTATATAAACATTGATAATATTCACAAGTAAGTAATCTCCACATAAACAATATAAGCTTAAAAAACAAACTAAATATTAAAACTTTCATAAATAAAAATAGATTTTATAAAAAGTTACCTAAAATAAGGTAGCTTTTTATTTTGTGAAATTATAAATTTAAAGTTTTGAGAAAGACATAACAATTTCTTTCTACTCGATTGATAAATAAAAATAGTGTATAATAAACACACAATAGTAAATATGTAATAAATTTACTATTACCTTTTTAAATTTAACAGTCATCAAAGGAAAATATATCATAAGGAGATGAAGGAAATGAAAACGATTTTGGAGGATATCCAACCTACCGTAATAAAGTATGCAAAAATAATATCTAAAGTATTAAAAGTTGAGGTAGAAATAGCTGATGAAAACCTAGTTAGAATAGCTGGAACAGGTATATTTAAGAAAAAAATTAATAAAAGTATGCTAGGTGAAGGGTATGTATATAGAACAGCATTAAGAACTGGAATTCCCCAAATTATTGAAAATCCCGGAAAAGAAAAACTATGTTTGCCTTGTTGTAAATGTGGTAATTGTGAAGAAAAATTTGAAATGTGTACTCCTATAAAATTAGGTGATGATGTAATAGGTGTAATAGGGCTTATTTGCCTTAATAATGAGCAAAGGGAACATTTAATGAAAGATTTTCATGCTTATATGGAATTTCTTAAACAAATATCTGAATTTATAAGCATAACTGCTTATGAAAGAAAAGAAAAGTTAAGAGAACAGGTACTGTTAAGATCACTTAACTTAGTTATAGATAAAATGGATAGAGGCGTAATTATTTTAAATAAAAAAGGTAAAATAACTCATATTAATAAAAAAGCCATGGAAATATTAAACTTTATAGATAATCATTTTATACATGAAGTAAAAGTGGAGGAAGTTGGAGAAAGCATTGCAGGAATGCATGAGTATAAATTAAAGATAAATAATCAGAAATTTTCCGTTGTTGGGAATATTCATGATATGGGACTTAATGAAAATCAATTTGATAAAATAATTATTTTTCAAGATAATAAAAGTTTTAAAGATATAGTTACAGGAGTAAGTAATGCCGGTAATAACATAGTATGTAATGACATATTAGGGGAATGTGAAGTTATGATTACCCTTAAAAAGAACTTAAAAAAAATATCACTGTCTAGTTCTACTGTTTTAATAACTGGAGAAAGTGGTACAGGTAAAGAGATGTTTGCAAGAGCTATGCATAATGAAGGAAACAGAAAAAAAGAGGCTTTTATAGCAATTAACTGTGCTGCTATACCAGATTCTTTACTTGAAAGTGAATTATTTGGATATGTAAAAGGAGCTTTTACTGGAGCTTCTTCCACTGGTAAAATTGGTAAATTTGAACTAGCTAATAAAGGAACTATTTTTTTAGATGAAATAGGAGACATGCCATTATATCTTCAAACAAAGCTTTTAAGAGTTCTTCAGGAAAGAAGAATAATTAAAATTGGATCCAATAAACCCATTGATATAGATGTTAGAGTTATTGCAGCTACTAATAAAAATTTAGTAAAACTTATAGAAGAAAATAAATTTAGAGAAGATTTATATTATAGACTTAATGTTATTCCTTTTAATATTCCCCCTTTAAGAGAAAGAATACAGGATATAAAAATTTTAGTTTATAACTTTATTGAAAAATATACAAAGTTACTAGATAAACACTTTTCATCAATACATATTGATAATAAGGTTTGGGAAACTTTTTATAATTATTCTTGGCCTGGAAATATACGTGAACTTGAAAATACAATAGAATTTATGATAAATATGCTAGGAACAGATGGAAATTTAACCATAGATTCTATACCTAATAGTGTTTTATATAATGAAAGAAAAATTAAAAAAGGTAAAAAGGAAGTATATAATTTAAAAGAATTAGAAAAAAATGAAATAATTAAAGCCTTGAATATTTATGGACCTTCTGCTCAGGGGAAAAAAGCTGCAGCAAAAAAACTAGGAATTGGCATAGCTACCTTATATAGAAAAATAGAAGAATATAATTTATCAAAATGATAAAAAAAACAACAATAAGTATTATAAGAATTATATACAAAAGGATAAAAAGAAAGGTTATCAATATGATAATTTTTATCATATTGATAAGAAAAAATAAATGGGGTGTGTTAAAAAGTGTACAAAATAAAGGAAATAAAAAATTGGCATAAATAATGCTAAATATATTTTTAATATTGGAAGGAGGTAAATAAATAGTGAAAGCATTAATAAATGCCAACATATTTGATTTTAATAATTTTATAAAAAATTCCTATATACTTTTTAATGACAGTGAAATTAAAGAAATTGGAGATATGAAAAACTTTAAAGGGGCAGATGAAGTATTTGACTGTAGAGGAACTATTGTAATGCCTGGACTTATAAATTGTCATACACATATTTATTCTACTTTATCAAGGGGAATGAATGTTAACTTTAACCCTAAGAGTTTTAAAGATATATTAAATCAGCTTTGGTGGAAATTAGATGGAAAGCTTAATAAAGAAGCTGTTTATTATAGTGCATTAATATATGGATGTGAATGTATAAAAAGTGGAGTTACATCTATAATAGATCATCATGCAAGTGGTCTTGATATTAAAGGAACATTAAATGAATTAAAAAAAGGTATTTGTGATGAATTAGGCATGAGAGGAATATTTTGCTTTGAAACCAGTGATAGATTTAATATAGATGAATGTATAGAAGAAAATATAGAATTTTATAAAAATAAAAGTGAAAACTGTGCAGGATTATTTGGAATGCATGCATCAATGACTTTAAGTGATGATACTTTAAAGAAAATATCATCAGTTATAGGAAATATTCCAATACATGTTCATGTAGCAGAAAGCATAGAAGATGTAATAGACTCTAAAGAAAAGTATGGAAAAGGAATAATAAAAAGATTAAGTGACTTTGGTTTATTAAATAAAAATTCTATTTTAGCTCATTGTGTTCATTTAGATGAGGAGGAACTTAGTATTATAGCTAAACACAATTGTGATATTGTTATGAACCCAACATCTAATATGAATAATGCAGTTGGACTTGCAAATTATGATAGTTTTAGGAGGTTTAATATTCCTTGTATGATAGGTAATGATGGTCTTGGCTGTAATATAACTCGAGATTTTTTAAATATAGTTTTTGCTATGAAAAATAGACTGAATAGTCCGACAAAATTCGATTTAAATGATTTAGTAACATTAATAAATAATGGTTATAAGTATATAAGTGATACTTTAGGTATAAAAATAGGGAAAATAGAGGAAGGGTATAAAGCAGATATGATAACGATACCATATAATCCTCCAACTCCAATGAATGAAGATAACATATTAGGACATGTATTCTTTGGAATCTTTGATAATTTTCATCCAAGGGATGCCTTCTCTTCAGGAAAATGTATTATGAAGGATTATAAACTAAATGTAAATATAGGTCCTATTTATGAAAAATCTACATTAGAAGCTGAAAAGCTTTGGGAAAGAATTAATGAAAATTAAATAAAAATATGTTAGGGGTGTAAATTATGAATTTAAGTACAAAAATAGCAGGAATACAATTAAAGAATCCTTTAATGCCAGCATCAGGTCCATTAGTAGGAGATTATGAAAAAATGATGACCCTTGCAGGTTTTGGACTTGGGGGTATGGTTACAAAAACTATATCAATTAAAGGCGCAGAAGTTCCAAGACCATGTATTATAGCAAATAAAGATAGCATTATGAATGCTGAACTTTGGTCAGAGTATTCCTTAGAACACTGGCTTCATGAAATACTACCTAAATTAAAAAAGGATTTAAATATACCTCTTATAATTAGTGTAGGTTATACAAAGGAGGATATGGAAAAGTTAATTCCAGTTTTAGACCCTTATGCAGATGGTTTTGAAGTATCTACTCACTATGTTGGAACGGATCTAAATGTTATTGGAGAAACTGTAAAGACTATAAGAAAAAATACTAAAAAACCTTTCTTTATGAAAGTAAGTCCTCATATGCCAGATCATGTAGCCTTTGCAAGGGTTGCTAGGGAAAATGGAGCAAGTGGTATTGCTGCTGTAAATTCCCTTGGACCTAGTATGAAAATAGATATTGAAAATCGAAAAGTATTAGTTGGAAACTCACAGGGGGAAGTTTGGACATCAGGACCAGTAATTAAACCAGTAGGTTTAGCTATAGTAAATAAGATAAAAACTGCAATGCCGGACTTTACAGTAATTGGTGTTGGTGGAGTAGCTTCAGCAGATGATGTAGTTGAATTTTTATTAGCAGGTGCAGATGCTGTGCAAATGCTTTCAGCAGCAATGCTTAAGGGTAAAGATTTATATGAAAAAATAATTAAAGATTTGCCTGAAGTTCTTGAAAAATATAATTTCTCAAGTGTAGAAGAGGTTAAAAATACTAAACTTGAAAAAGGAGATATAAAGTTTAATCCAGATAATCCAGTAATAGATGAAGATAAGTGTATAAAATGTGGAGTTTGTGAAAGGGTATGTCCATACTTTGCTTTAAAGCTTAAGGAAAAGGTTAACGTAGATACTACAAAATGTTTTGGATGTGGACTTTGTGAATCAAAATGTCCTGTAGATGCAATAAGTGGAGTTTTAAAAAAGTAGTAAAGAAGGGGGGATTTCTTTGAGAATAAAGGAGTATTTTAAGCCTAGTAGTTTAGAGCAAGCGTACAATGTTCTAAAAGATAAAAATGCAACCATAATTGGAGGAGGAGCATTTTTAAGAATAAGCTCAAAGAGGATAAAATCAGCACTTGATTTAAGTAAATTAGAATTAGATTTTATTGAAGATAAAGAAGATAGAATAGAAATAGGTGCTATGACAACTTTAAGGGAAGTTGAAGAAAATAAGGCTTTAAAGGACAACTTTAGTGGAGTTATCTCAAAGGCAACAGGTTCTATTATGGGAGTTCAATTTAGAAATGTAGCTACAATTGGAGGAAGTGTTGCTGGAAGATATGGATTTTCAGATGTTATAACTCCATTACTTGCCCTTAATACCTTTGTAGAGTTATATAAAGGGGGAAAAATAACATTAAAAGACTTTTTAGAAACAAAGGGCAAAATTAAAGATATATTAATTAAGATAATAATAATGAAGGATAAAAGAAAAGCTTCTTTTCAAAGTGTCAGAAATACAGCCATTGATTTTGCTATCTTAAATGCCTCAGCTTCTAATATAGATAATGATTTTAAAATATCTGTTGGGGCAAGACCTGGAATAGCTAAGATGCCAAAGGAGGCTATGGAATTTTTAAGAAGTTGTAAAGTAGATAAAGAAGCTGCAATTAAAGCTTCTGAAATTGCCTCAGAGGAATTAAACTTTGGAAGTGATATAAGAGGCTCTTGGGAATATAGAAAAGAACTTTGCAAGGCTTTAGTAAAGAGGGCTATTTTGGAGGTGATGTAATGAAGATTGAAGTAAAAATTAATGGACTTAATAGAGTACTTCATGTAGAACCAGGAGAAATGCTTGCAGATGTGTTAATAAAATATAAATATACAGTAAGAAAAGGTTGTGATACAGGTTCCTGTGGACTTTGTACAATTCTTTTAGATGATAAGCCTATATCCTCCTGTTCTTATTTAGCTGTTAGAGCAGAGGGACACACAATAACAACTATAGACGGTGTACAGGATAAGGCAAAGGAAATAGGAGAATTCCTAGCAGCAGAGGGAGCCGAACAATGTGGATATTGTAGCCCAGGTTTTGTTATGAATGTAATAGGTATGGAAAAAGAACTTAAAAATCCAACAGAAGAAGAAATTCAGCATTATTTAGTAGGAAATCTTTGTAGATGTTCAGGGTATGTTGGACAGTTACGTGCATTAAAAAAATATTTGGGGGTGTCTAAATGAAAGAAATCATGAAGTCAATTCCAAAGGTAGATGGAATAGGGTTAATTCAAGGAAAACCAGCCTATACAAGAGATTTAGCCCCTGATAATTCTTTAATAGTTAAGGTCCTTAGAAGTCCCCATGCCTTTGCAAAAATAAAGAGTATAAACACACAAAAAGCAGAAGCTTTAAATGGAGTTTTATGTGTATTAACCCATAAAAATGTCCCAAGAAATATAGTAACAAGAGCAGGTCAAGGATATCCAGAACCCTCCCCACATGATAAGTTTATTTTAGATGAATATGTAAGATATGTAGGAGATGAAGTAGCAGCAGTAGCTGCAGTAACAGAAGAAATTGCAGAGGATGCTTTAGATTTAATTGAAGTTGAATATGAACTTTTAGAGCCAGTTTTAGATTTTGAAAAAGCTGTAGATAACCCCTCTATAATACACCCAGAGGAAGAAGCACACGAAATGTTCCCAATAGGATTTGATAGAAAAAGAAATATTGCAGCTGAGTACCATATGAGTTTTGGAGATTTAGATGGAACCTTTGAAAAATGTCATTGTGTCCTTGAGGATACTTTCTATACTCAAGCTCAAGCCCATATGGCAACGGAAACTCATTCAAGTTTTGCATATGTAGATTTTTATGGAAGGCTTACTGTTGTAAGTTCCACTCAAACTCCCTTTCATATGAGACGTATAATAGGTGCTGCCCTTGGTATACCAATTTCAGAAATTCGTGTAATAAAACCAAGAGTAGGTGGAGGATATGGAGGTAAGCAACAAATACATGGAGAATTTTTAGTATCCTTAGTTGCCCTTAGAACTGGAAAACCTGCAAAACTTATTTATACAAGAAAAGAAGTATTTCAGTCAACTTTCTGTAGACATGCCATGAAATTTAATATGAAAGTTGGAGCAGATAAAGAAGGAAATCTTAAAGCTGTAAAAATGGAATTATTATCTGATACAGGTGCTTATGGAGAACATGCATTAACAGTATTTATGTTAGCTGCTGCAAAAACCCTTCCCTTATATAATAAAATTGAAGCTGTAAACTTTGGTGGAAAGGTTGTTTATACAAATCATACACCAGCAGGAGCTTATAGAGGTTACGGAGCCTTACAAGGTAACTTTGCCGTTGAATCTATGATAGATAAAATAGCTGAAAAACTTAATATGGATCCCTTAGAACTTAGAAAGAAAAATATGATTAAAGAAGGGGAAACCTCTCCAATATTTAAGCTTATGGGGGAAGGTACTGAAGGAGTAGATATGACAATTGAAAGCTGTAAGCTTGATTACTGTGTAAAAAGAGGTGCTGAACTTTGCAAATGGAAGGAAAAATTCCCAAGGAAAAAGGTTAGTGAAAGTAAAGTTCGAGGTATTGGCTGTGCAATTGCAATGCAAGGTTCAGGTATAGCTTATATTGATATGGCATCAGCTGTACTAAAACTAAATGATAGTGGATTTTTTAATTTACTTGTAGGAGCTACTGACCTTGGTACTGGTAGTGATACTATACTTGCCCAAATTGCAGCTGAAACCTTAGGAATATCAACAGATAAAATTAAAGTACATTCCTCAGATACTGATCTTAGTCCCTTTGATTGTGGAGCTTATGCATCAAAGACAACTTATGTTTCAGGTAATGCTGTTATAAATACTGCAAAGGCTATGAAAAAACGTATAGAAGAAGAAGGAGCAAGAAAATTTAATGTAAAGGTAGAAGAAGTTGAATTTGATGGAGAATATATAAGAACATTAGATGGAAAACAAAGCATATCATTAAAAGATTTTTCAACGGAACTTTACTATAATTCAGAACAAAAACAATTATTGGTATGTGAATCTTTCTATCCAAAGGTTGCTCCACCTCCATATATGATTGGAATTGCAGAAGTTGAAGTTGATATTGAAACTGGTAAGTATGATCTTTTAGATTATACAGCAGTTGTAGATTGTGGAACTGTTATAAATCCAAATTTATGCCGTATACAAGTTGAAGGAGGTCTTGTACAAGGTATAGGTATGGCTATGTTTGAGGATGTTAGATATACCCCTAAGGGTAATATGATAACAAGTAATCTTATGCAGTATAAAGTGCCAACTAGAAAAGAAGTGCCAAAACTTACAGTTGAGTTTGCAGATAGTTACGAACCAACAGGTCCTTATGGTGCAAAGTCCGTTGGAGAAATGGGAATAGACACTCCTCTTGCTGCAATAGCAAATGCTGTTTACAATGCTGTAGGGGTAAGAATTAAGACTTTGCCAATAAGTCCAGAGAAGGTTCTTATGGGATTAAAGGAATTAAATAAATGTTAAATTCATAATTTATTTATAGAATTAGCTAGGAGGGGATTAAATGGCAGTAGAAGGAATAATTTTAGCAGCAGGATTATCAAGTAGAGCTAAAACATATAAAATGACTTTAAAAGTTGGAGAGAAAACAGTTATAGAAAATGTAATAGATAATATGCTTTCTGTATGTTCTAAAATTTTTGTTGTTGGAGGATACAAAATAGAAAAATTAGAACCTATTATAAATAAATATAAAAATGTTCAGCTTGTTTTCAATGAAAACTTTATGGAAGGAATGTTTAGCTCCGTTAAAAAGGGATTTTCCTGCATAAAGGAAGAATCATTCTTTTTTACTCCAGGTGATTACCCTCTTATTGATAAGGAAGTTTACAGGGAACTTATAAAAAAACAAGGGGAAATTGTTATTCCTACTTACAAGGGAAGAAAAGGACATCCTATATTAATGAAAAGTCATTTAATTAGTGAGGTGTTAGAAGAAAATAATTATTCTAATTTAAGAGAATTTATAGGAAGCAAAAGTCCAGTTTTTCTTCCAGTACATAATCAGGGAATTTTACTTGATATAGATACTATTAATGATTATAACCATGTATTACAGGTTAATTCCCGAAAAATTAGGGGGGTGTAAGTTAAAATTATGGATAATATAAGTAAACCAATTAAAAGATTTGATACAGCTGATAAAATAGCAGGAACTGCAAAGTATGTGGCAGACTTTAAGTTTGATGATATGCTTTATGCAAGAACCTTTAGGTCCACTGAGGCAAGGGCTAGAATTAAATCAAGAAAGTATCCAAAGTTAGAAGAAGGATATTTTATAGTAGATAAAGATGATGTACCAGGGGAGAATATAGTTCATGTAGTTTTTGATGATCAGCCATGTTTTGCTGATAAGGTAGTTAATTATATTGGAGAGCCTATACTTTTAGTTGTAGGCAAAGATAAAGAGAAAATACTAGATATAATGTCTAAAATAGAAATAGAGTATGAAAAGTTAGACCCTATTTTAAGTATTGAAGAGGGTATAAATCCAAAGAACCCTATATATGGAGAAAAAAACTGCTTTGCAGATTATAAATATAAAAAAGGTAGTCTTGAAGATATAAAAAAAACAGCTAAGTATGTTATAGAAGGGGAATATGAAACTGGATATCAAGAGCATATTTATTTAGAACCACAAGGGGCAATTGGAGTATATAAAAATGGAAAAGTCACAGTGTATTCTACTATGCAATGTCCTTATTTTGTAAAGGGTGCTGTTGAAAAGTGTCTTGGTTTTCCTGAGGATAAGGTACAAGTTATTCAAACTGTTACAGGTGGTGGCTTTGGAGGAAAGGAAGACTTTCCATCACTTCTTGGATGTCATGTAGCTTGTGCATCTATAAAAACTAAAAAACCTGTACAACTTGTATTAGATAGAAATGAAGATGTAGCTGTAACACCAAAGAGACACCCCTCTAAAGTTAAATTAAAAAGTTATATAGATGAAAACCATAAAATCTTAGGTATGGATGTTGATATAAAGGTAGATTGTGGTCCTTATTCAGGACTATCTAATATAGTTCTTCAAAGAACTATGTTTGCTGCAATAGGTGTATATAATGTTGAAAATGTTTTCGTAAAGGGAAAATCCGTTGCAACAAACAATATCATGTGTGGTGGCTTTAGAGGATTTGGAGCTCCTCAGGCCTTTGTAGCATTAGAACTTCATATGGAACATATAGCAAATAAACTAGGAGTAGATTCATTAGAGTTAAAAATGAAGAACTTAGTTAAAAAAGGAGATAAATCTTCAACTGGAGGTACCTTTAGAGAAAATATATTACTTCCAGAAATTATAGATAGAGTAATGGAAATGTCCTCATATAAAGAAAGGAAAAAGAAATTAGAAGAAGAAAGAAAAGAGGGTAAATTAAAGGGACTTGGTATGTCTATATTCTTTCATGGTGGTGGATTTACAGGTAGTGGAGAGAGAGATCATATAAAAGCTAAAGTAAAACTTGTAAAACATCCAGATGAAAGGGTAGAGGTTCTTATTGCCAATGTTGAAATGGGTCAAGGAGTTCAAACATCTATGAGAAAAATAGTTGCAAAGGCTCTTAATATACCTGTTGAAAGAACAATTCATGAAAATCCAGATACAGATAGAGTGCCAGATTCAGGGCCAACTGTTGCATCTAGAACTACTATGGTTGTTGGAAAATTATTATATGATGCAGCACTTAAATTAAAAGAAAGATGGAATGAAAGTGATAGAGTTGAGGTAATGACTCAATATAAACATCCTGAAGGATTCTCTTGGGATGATAATAACTTTGTTGGTGATGCGTATAACTCTTATTCCTGGGGATCTAATATAGTTGAACTTGAAGTTGACCCCCTAACTTATCAAACAAAAATACTAAATGTTTGGTCTGTATTTGATATAGGTAATGCAATTGATGAGAGAATTGTTAAAGGTCAAATAGATGGGGGAGTCCTTCAAGGTCTTGGTTATGCTGGAATTGAAGTTATGACCTCCTCAAAGGGACTTTTAAATCAAAGAACAAGTACAGATTATACAATTCCAACATCAAAGGATACTCCAAATATGGAAAGTGATTTAGTTTGTGAGCCTTATTATAATGGTCCCTTTGGTGCTAAAGCTGTAGGAGAACTTACCTTTATTGGAGCTGCCCCTGCCTATGCTTTAGCTGTAGAAAATGCAATTGGAAAGGAAATAAACAAAATTCCTTTAACACCAGAATACCTAATGGAGGTAATGAATGATGATAAATAAGATAAAGTTTACACTAAATTTTGAAAAGGTTGAAATAAAAACAAGTGCCGTTAGAAGACTTCTTGATGTTTTAAGGGAGGACTTTGATCTAAAGGGGGTAAAGGAAGGCTGTGGGGAAGGAGAATGTGGAGCTTGTGCTGTATTAATGAATGGTAAGATTGTACATTCTTGTATGGTACCCATAGGACAGGTTGAAGGTAAAGAAATTATTACAATAGAAGGACTTCAGAAAACTCCTAGGTATAATATTTTAAAAGAAAGTTTTGAAGATGCTGGTGCTGTTCAATGTGGATTTTGTACTCCAGGGATGATAATTGCATCAGAAGCATTACTAAGGGAATATCCAAAACCAACGGATGAACAAATAAGAGAAGGTATATCAGGTAATCTTTGTAGATGTACAGGGTATAACATGATTATAGATGCTGTAAAACTTGCATCTAAAAGAGGTGATGGGTTATGGTAGAAGCTTACAGACCAGAGACTTTAAAAGAAGCTCTAGACTTAATAAAGGAAAAAGATATTATATTAATCTCTGGTGGAACTGATTTAATGGTAAAAAGAAAAAGATGTTCTGGAGTAGAACCATTATTTGATAAACCTGTGGTATTTATTAAAGATTTAAAGGAACTTAAAAATATTACTTTTAAAGATGGAGTTTTAACTATTGGTTCTGCCTGTACTTGTAGTGAAATTGCAAATAGTCCTTTAGTTCCAGATTACTTAAAAAAAGTAGTATTATCTATGGCATCACCAGGTATAAGAAATATGGCAACTATAGGTGGCAATATATGCAACTCATCTCCTGTTGGAGATACCCTTCCAGCATTATATGCCCTTGAAGCTTCCCTTATTTTAGAAAGTTTTAGGGGAAGACGTGAAATTCCTATAAATAAGTTTATTGTTGGGCCTGGAAGAAATATTAAAGAAAAAGATGAGATATTAAGGGAAATTAAACTAAATATAAAAGACTTTAATAAAATTCTCCACAGAAAGGTAGGTACTAGAAATTCTATAGCCTTAGCTAAACTATCCTTTATGGGACTTTCAAAGGTTGTAGATGGAAAAATAAAAGATATACGCCTTGCCTTTGGAGCTGTTGGCCCAACTATAATAAACAGTAAAGAATTAGAAAGGGAAATTATTAAAAAAGGTGTAATTAATAAAGAAGATATAGAAGAAATAAAAGAAAAATATTCAAAAATAATAAAGCCTATAGATGACCAAAGATCAAAGGCTAACTATAGAAAAGGGGTTTGTCTTAACTTACTTGGATATTATTTAGAAAATTTAATGTAGAGAATAAACTTAGGTTGTTGTATAATTTACTTAATTGAATAAATAAATGTATTATTTTACATTTATTTTCAAGTAAAATTATTTAACAACCTAATATTAATTGGTTAAGTTTAAATAAATTAATTCTTTAAACTTAATCATTATTTAATTTTAGGGAAATGATAAAATACATTAATTGTAACAGGGGGAATTAAAATGATAGACGTATACGAAGAGATTTATAAGATGAAGGAAAAAGGACAAGAAGGGGTAGTTGTAACAGTAGTTCAAAGAAAAGGTCATGGACCTGCAAATGTAGGAAAAAAACTTTTAGTTTATTCAAATGGAGAAAAATTAGGAACTGTTGGTGGAGGAGAATTAGAGTATCTAGCTATAGAAAAAGCTAAAGAAGTTATGAAAACAAAAAAGCATTGTATGCAAAGTTATGACTTTACAGGAAAAGTAAAGGCTAAAGATGTTATAAATACAGATATGATTTGTGGTGGACTTGTTACTTTGTATTTTGAATATATACCTGTAAGTGAAAGAGTGTATATATTAGGAGCAGGTCATGTTGGAAAATGTTTAGGAGATGTTTTAGCTAGATTAGACTATAAAACTACAGTTATAGATGATAGAGAGGAAATTGCAGAAGAAGTTAATAAAAACCATGAAATTTTAGTTGGAGATTATGAAGAAGAAATAAAAAAGTTAGATATTAAAGAAGGAAGCTATATTATAATTACTGGTTATACCCATGAAGTAGATTATAAAATCTTAAAGGCAGTATATGAAAAAGATTGTAAGCCTAAATATATTGGAATGTTGGCCTCAAAGGTTAAAGGGAATTTTATGATTGATAAATTAAAGGAAGAAGTAAATAAAGAATTAGATTTAAGTATTCTTCATGCACCTATAGGACTTGATATTGGTGGTGATAAACCAGAGGAAATTGCAATATCTATACTGGCTGAAATACAAGCAGTGAGATATGATAAAAAAGGAAATAAACATATGACACAAAATTGGGCATAGTTAAAAATTAATTATTATCAAAATGATAATAAAATAAATAATTAAATATAGATGTATGTATATTAAAAGGATTCAAAAACCTGTTATCACAGTGATAATTTTTATCAAATTGATAACAGGTTTTTTATTTAAAATTTTTCAAGTCCTTATTTTATGGTGGATTTAAAGTTGGCACAAATAATGCTTATTAGATATTTATAGATAAGAAGGGAGGATTAAACATGGAAGAGGGAATTAAGTGGATAAAGAATAAAAAATCAAGACAAGAGGGGAAAAAAGCTTCAGTAGATTTTTTAAGTATTGAAGAACTTCAAAAGGTAAAGAAATTCCATGAAAGCTTTGATGTTTATTCAAAAACACCCCTTGCAAAACTAGATAATTTAGCAAAAAAATTAGGAGTTTCTGAAATTTTTGTAAAGGATGAGTCTTATAGATTTGGATTAAATGCTTTCAAAGTTTTAGGAGGTTCTTATGCTATAGGTAAGTTTATAGCAAAGGAACTGGGGGTGGATATAAAGGATATTAATTTTGAAAAGTTAAGAAGTGAAGAAACAAGAAAAAAAATAGGACAAATAACCTTTACTACTGCAACAGATGGAAATCATGGTAGAGGAGTTGCCTGGGCTGCACAGCAATTAGGTCAAAAGGCTGTAGTTTATATGCCTAAAGGCTCATCAAAGACAAGACTTAACAATATAAAAGCAACTGGTGCTGAGGCCTTTATAACTGATATGAATTATGATGATGCTGTTAGATTATCCTTAAAAAATGCAAATAAGTATGGATGGAAAATAATTCAGGATACTGCTTGGGAAGGATATGAAGATGTACCAGTTTGGATTATGCAAGGATATGCAACTATGATTATTGAAGCCATTGAGCAAATGAATGGAATTGGAGTAGAAAGACCAACCCATGTATTTGTTCAAGCTGGAGTAGGTTCTCTTGCTGGAGCTGTACAGGGAGTTTTAGCTTCTTATTATAAAGAAAATAGACCTATTACAGCAGTTGTTGAACCACATGAGGCTAATTGTATGTACAGATCAGCTGTAAATGGAAAAATAACAAATGTTGGAGGGGATATGCCTACAATAATGGCTGGACTTGCTTGTGGAGAACCAAATCCTATAGGTTGGGGAATTTTAGATTCTTATAGTGATATTTTTGTATCATGCCCAGATAACATTGCAGCTGAAGGAATGAGAGTCCTTGGTAATCCTCTTAAAGGTGATGATAGGGTAATATCAGGGGAATCAGGAGCTGTGCCAGCTGGATTTTTATATACTATTTTGAATGATGAAAAATACAAAGATATAAAAGAAGCATTAAAAATAGATGAAAACTCTAAAATACTTTTAATAAGTACAGAAGGAGATACTGACCCAGATAATTATAGAAAAATAGTATGGGATGGATGTCACCCTTATAAATGATTATTGATCTATTAATATATATTTATAGTAAAACCAATGCAAGTTAGGGTGAATGATTATGAATACAATTATAAAAAATGGAACTATAGTAACTGCCAGTGATGTTTATAAAGGGGATATATATATAGAAAATGGAATTATTAAAGAAATAGGTCTTAAACTACAAATAGATTGTGAAAATGTAATTGATGCAAAGGGTAAGTATGTAATTCCAGGGGGAATAGATGTACACACTCACCTAAACATAGATGTGGGAATTGCAGTAGCAACAGATGATTTTTATACAGGTACAATAGCAGCAGCCTGTGGGGGAACAACTTGTATAGTTGATCATATGGGTTTTGGACCTCCAAAGTGCAATTTGCATCATCAAGTAGATGTATATCATGGATATGCAGATAATAATGCAGTAATAGATTATAGTTTTCATGGAGTGCTTCAGCATGTAGATAAGGAAATATTACATGAAATGAAAGAACTTGTAGATGAAGGAATCCCAAGCTTTAAAGTTTATACAACTTATGATTATAGGTTAAATGATGAGGAAATTTTAAAGGTTCTTTTAAAATTAAAGGAACTTGGGGGAATTACAACAGTTCATCCCGAAAACCATTATGCAGTAAATTATTTTAGAGATTTATTTAAAAGGGAAGGAAAGACATCCCCTATGTATCATGCCCTTAGTAGACCTATTGATGCTGAAGCTGAGGCAATAAATAGAATGATAAATCTAGCTTCAATGGCAAATAATGCTCCATTATATATTGTCCATTTATCTAATGAACTTGGCCTTAACTATATAAAAATGGCACAAGAAAGAGGACAAAAGGTATATGCAGAAACCTGTCCTCAATATCTTTTGTTAGATGAAGAAAAATATAGTAAGGAAAATTATGAGGGACTTAAATATATAATGAGTCCACCCCTTAGAAAAAAGTATAATCAAGATTTTCTCTGGAAGGGAATTTGTAATGGGAATATTCAAGTTATAGCAACGGATCATTGTCCATTTAATTTCAAAAAAGAAAAACAAATGGGAAAGGATGATTTCACAAAATGCCCAAATGGAGTTCCTGGAATTGAGGAAAGAATACCACTTATATTTTCAGAAGGGGTAATGAAAGGAAAAATAAGCATTAATAAGTTTGTAGATGTATGCTCAACAACTCCTGCAAAAATATTTGGATTATACCCTAAAAAAGGAGCTATACAGGTAGGCTCAGATGCTGACATAGTTATTATAGATCCAAATAAAGAAGTTACATTAACTAAAGATATTCTTCATGAGAATGTAGATTATACAGCTTATGAAGGCTTTAAGCTAAAGGGGTATCCAGTACTTACTATGAGTAAAGGTAAAGTTATAGTTAAAGATAATATATTCATAGGAAAAAAAGGATATGGTAGCTTCATTAAAAGACAAAAAAGTTTTAACTATTAAAAATAAAAATTTAGGGGGAGTTAAAAGGTGTCAAAGAATTATAAAGTTGAAGAAATTTTAAAACTAGCAGAAAAGTATAAAGGAGAAATTAGCAAATTTTTAAGGGATATGATAGCTATTCCAAGTGAAAGTTGTCATGAAGAAAAAGTAATACTAAGAATAAAAGAAGAAATGGAAAAGGTAGGATTTGATAAAGTTGAAATTGATCCTATGGGAAATGTTTTAGGCTATATTGGCCATGGAAAACACTTAATTGCCATGGATGCTCATATAGATACAGTTGGTATTGGAGATGCAAATTTATGGAACTACAATCCATATGAAGGATATGAAGATGAAGAAATTATCCTTGGAAGAGGGGCAAGTGACCAAGAAGGCGGAATGGCTTCAATGGTTTACGCTGGAAAAATCATAAAAGACCTTGGTCTTGAAGATGACTATACATTAGTTGTTGTAGGAACAGTTCAAGAAGAGGATTGTGATGGACTTTGCTGGCAATATATTATAAATGAAGATAAATTAAAACCAGAATTTGTTGTTTCAACGGAACCAACTTCCTGCAATATATATAGAGGACAAAGGGGAAGAATGGAAATTAAAGTATCAACTCATGGTGTAAGTTGCCACGGTTCTGCTCCAGAGAGAGGAGATAATGCAATATTTAAAATGGCTCCAATTTTAAATGAATTAAAGGCTTTAAATGAAAATTTAATGGACAATGATTTCCTTGGAAAAGGAACTTTAACAGTATCTGAAATCTTTTTCTCATCTCCATCAAGATGTGCAGTTGCTGATGGATGCACAATTTCTATAGATAGAAGATTAACAGATGGTGAAACCTTTGAATATGCCCTTCAGCAAATAAGAAATCTTCCATCTGTAAAGGAAGCTAAAGCAGAGGTTGAAATGTATACTTATGAAAGACCAGCTTATACAGGACTTGTATATCCAACAGAATGCTACTTCCCAACATGGGTTTTAAAAGAAGACCACAAAGTTTGTAATACTTTAGTAGATGGTTATAAAAAGTTATTTAAGGAAGAGCCATTAGTTGATAAATGGACATTCTCAACTAATGGAGTATCAATAATGGGTAGATACGGAATACCAGTTATAGGTTTTGGACCAGGACATGAGGATCAAGCCCATGCTCCAAATGAAAAAACTTGGAAAAGTGAACTTGTAAAATGTGCAGCAATGTATGCACTTATTCCAATACTATATGTAAATGATCATTTAGAAAAATAAAAATAAGATAAAATTAAGGTGAAATTAAGGGGGAAAAAACAATGCAAACAGTATTTAGAGGAAGACATTTTATAACACTTGAGGATTATACAAAGGAAGAAATTGAAACAATGCTTGAAGTTTCAAAGGATCTTAAAAAGAAAATGGCTATGGGTATAAAAACTCCATACTTAGAATATCAAACAATGTTTTTAATGTTCTTTGAACAATCAACAAGAACAAGAAATTCAATGGAAGCTGGAATAGCACAACTTGGAGGACATGCAAACTATTTAGATACAAGTACAATGCAAGTATCCCATGGGGAAGTTGCAAAGGATACAGCAGTTATACTATCAAGATTTGGACATGGAATAGCATGTAGAAATTGTTTCTGGGGCATTGGAAATAAATATATAAGGGAAATGGCTGAAAATTCATCAGTACCAGTAATGAACCTACAATGCGATTTATATCATCCAATGCAAGGACTTGCGGATTTAATGACAATGAAAGAAAAATTAGGAGATACAAACAGAAAGAAAGTATCAATAATCTGGGCATATGCAACAACTCATAAAAAACCAATATCAGTACCAGTAACACAGGTATTATTATTCCCAAGATTCGGAATGGACGTAACTTTAGCATATCCAGAAGGATATGACCTACCTGATTGGGTAATTAAAAAAGCTAAGAAAAATGCCCTTAAAAATGGTGGAACATTTAAAATAACTCATGATATGGAAGAAGCCTATAGAGGAGCTGATGTAGTAATACCGAAGAACTGGGGAAGCTGGGTTACTAATGAAAGCAATGAAGTTGTAGATGATCTACTTGAATCTTATAAGGGATGGAAATGCACAGAAGAAATGATGGCACTTACAAATAAGAACTCAATATACATGCATGCACTTCCAGCAGACAGAAATAATGAAGTTGAAGATTCAGTAATAGATGGACCTCATTCAGTAATATATGATGAAGCAGAAAATAGAATCCATACAGCAAAGGCTGTTATGACTCTTACTATGGGTGGAAAATAAAAGATAATAGGGGATGTATGTTCATTTGTTTTTATACAAATGAACATACATCCCCTAAATTATTGAAAAAAATATTTTAAATTTAGCAAATAGTCTTTATACATATTGGATTTTGTACTGTACCTTGTACCTTATAACAAATATTGTATCTTTCTTCAATACACTCATGATAAATTAAATTTGTCATAGGCAAAGAACAATCCAATATATTTATACATACATTTTCTGCGTCTATTGGTACAAAATATAATTTTTCTTGTCCTCTGTAAATATCAATTTGTTTAGTTACAGTTGCACTATATATACTATATTGTAATATATATCTTACACATAAATCTATATAATTTTTAACTTTCACATAATATGTTGTTGGATTATCTAAAGATATACAACAACATTTAAAATTATTAATCATACTATCACCTTAAAAGTGTAATATACTAATTCAATATATTATATTATTTATATGCAATTTTGTTATTTTTTATTAGTTAAGTTCAGATAAAAAAGGGTTTTTTATTTATAGAATATTAATTAAAGCAATAAAACATATTATACTAATTGTTTGAGTATTCTTAGAGAGTATCTCAAAAGGTTCTATGTATAAATTTTCCCTATTTAAGTACTTAAAGAATCCTATATATAAATTAATATCTTTATATATAGGATTCTTTTATTTAAATATATTCAAATAAAACTCTATAAAAATAAATAAATTTTAATATAAAAAAATATAAAAATTTTGTATATACATTAAAATAATCTTTAATTTTTTTATTTCTAACAGCTTTAATTAAAGTACTTTTGCTATGGGTAGAAAATAAAAACTAATAGGGCATATAGGTTCATTTGTATAAAAACAAATGAACCTATATCCCTAAGTTATTTAATAAAATATTTTAAATTTAGCAAATACTCCTTGTACATATTATCCTTTCTGATGTACCCGATATTTCAAAACAAAGATTAGTTTTTTGTGTAATACACTCATGATAAATTAACTTTGTCGTAGGCAAAGAACAATCCAATATATTCACACTTACATTGGTTGCACCATTTTCATAATAGAATTTACGATGCTCATTTCTAAAAAGCATAATTTCTTTAGTTGATATTCCACCAGATATTGTATATTTCAATATAAATTTTACATATAAATGTGTAAAATTTGTAACTTTTACAGAATATCTTGCTGGATCATTTGAATATATACAACAGCATTTAAAATTATTGATCATATTATCACCTTAAAAGTGTAGTGTAATAACTTAATATATTATATTGCTTATTTACAATTTTGTTATTTTTTAATAATTGAATTGAGAAAAAAAGGGTTTTTTATTTATTTATAGAATATTAATTAAAGCAATAAAACATATTATACTAATTGTTTGAGTATTCCTAGTGAGTACCTCAAAAGGTTCTATGTATAAATTTTCCCTGTTTAAGTACTTAAAGAATCCTATATATAAAGAATATAAATTAATCTCTATATATAGGATTTTTTTATTTAAATATATTCAAATAAAACTCTTTAAAAGTAAATAAATTTTAATATAAAAAAATATAAAAATTTTGTATATACATTAAAATAATCTTTGATTTTTTATTTCTAACAACTCTAATTAAAGTACTTTTACTTATGCCAGTAACTCTTACAACATATGATTAGCTATTATTTTGCAATAAATTTAATACATGTACTGCAATGAATTATTTTCTAATTGTCCTTTAGTTGAAACTCTACAATAGCCATATATTGTTGACATTTTATGCCCTGGCTTTTGAATATAAGTTTATATATGGCTATTATACATCCGTAATTTATTGATGTGAAAAATGTATACATTCACTTAGTGTGATTAATAATGTAAATAGTATCATTTCAAAAATAAGAATTATATTAGTCTATAAATACCTTTTCAGAAGTTGTAATACTATATATTTAATAAAATTTATGTAAAAACATAAGATATAAGTTAGTAACTATAATATTATAGATTGAATATACTGTATAGTAAGTAAATATTAAAAAAATAGGTGAGTACAAATGATTACAAGTTTAAATACTATTCAGTCAAATGCTAATGATGGATTTATACGTGTATATAATAGAGGTGCATTTGTATCATATTTTAGAATAGAATATAAATTGGGAGATTGGTATCATGAACTTTATAGTAGGGAAATCCCTGTTCTTCAGAGTGATACATTAAAAATTCCAGCAAATGCCACAAATATATTTTTCCAAGTTTGGGTTGCTCTTTTTATACAAACATGGGTAGTAAAATATGTTGAAACATTCTTATACCCTCCACAAAGTTGTTATAGATTAAGTGGAACAGTTTATTATACCTATTGTGAAGGAATTCCATGTCCTGTAGGAGATGTAGGAGGAAGTCCATCTCTAAATAGTCCTTGTTGTTGTTGTTGTAAACCGAATATCATTATTTAACAAAAGCTATATGGAATTTAGTTTTTATAAATTTCATATAGCTTTTCCATATAAATACTGATATATACTATATTTTTATTATGAATTCATATTTAATTGAACATATAACATTTTCTTATAAATAAATTCACCTGTATCTTCTTTTTTTACTGGTTGTTGGAATTTATTAATCTTAGTAAATGCAGTAAAATTTGACTTTATTAATGTATTTATTAGTTTATCTAGTATCATGTCATCTACTAATGTAACATCCATAAAAGTATAATTTTTACCTTCTTCCTTTATTGCTTTTTCTAAGCTTTCTTCTATTTCTTCTATGAATTTCTCACATATTGTTTCTTTTGACTTAGTGAATATTTCAACAAAATAATCATTATTTTTCATAATCTTATTATCCTCTTTTCTAATTATTTTAAAATATTAGATTTAACCTTATTTAAATTATATGAATAATATAGTAAATAAAATATAAAATAATCACAAAATGTATATTAAGTCAGTATAATACATTAGGTAATATTAACGTAGGTGATTATATTATGATGAACTTATGTTGTAAACAAATTTTATGTGAAAATCCATGTGCAAATAGTTCTCTTTATTGCAAAGTAACTAATCAAGGATCATTACTTGTCGCTTTTTATATAGATTATTCTATAGGCGCTACATTTCATAGGAAAACTTCTAGCTTAATTAAGACTAACAATTCTGGCGTTATTAAACTTCCAACCTTTGCAACTAATATTGCAATTAGAATACTCAATAAATCTGTTGCAAATTCTCCAGTTATATACTCTAAAAATATGAGTTCTCCTTCAAAAGTATGTTTTTTAGTTCAAGGATCACCTGAGAATCCTATTTGTGATCAAGTTCTTTGTAACCCTAGAAGTAATATAACAAATCCATGTCTTTGCACCAATGTATTTATAAATTGTAATTAAGATAAGAAAATCCTTAGTTATATTAAAAATTTAACTAAGGATTTTTTTATCTTAATAAGGAACTTCTGTACATATTGGATGTTCTGCTGTACCTGTTATTTGATAACAAATATTTCTATATTCTGTAAGAGTTGTATGATAAATTAACCTTGTCATAATAAAAGAACAATTTAATATATTTAAACATATATTAAATGCATCTTCTGTAAAGAAAGAGCTTCTTTTTTGCCCTTTTAAAACTAAATCTTCTTTGGTAGTAATTGCAGAAGATATACTATATTGTAATACATATTTTACACATAAATCTCCCTTATTTTTTATTCTTACATAATATCTTTTTGGCCCATTTAGAGTATTATTTGAACAACAACAGCAACAATTTAAATTTTTAATCATAATATCACCTTATAATAAAATATACTAACTTAATATATTATACTGTTTATATACAGCTTTGCTATTTCTTATTTAAATTACATTATTATAATCCAATTTTAATGATATACTTTATTACTTTTTATCAAAATTCACTTTGAATTCTTCAAAAGTCATAATACCTCTAAAAACCTTTATACTATTAGTGAAATTCTTTTTAAATAACTTTGACTCTTCTTTTTTTTCCTTAAATTCTTGCCACAATTTCAAACTAGGCATCTCTATACCTTCATTTTTTTCAAGTAACTTAAGCTGAGCTATTTGAGACTCCACCTGCGATTCTATATTTATTAAAGTATTTTGATAGATTATATTATAAGTTCCTATATCTTCATTTTTAAACTTGTTAATTTCATCATTTACATATTTTTCGTAAGCATTATCTAAAATTTCTTCATATGAAAGTTTTCTTTGTTTAATCTTTTCTTTTTCCATATCTACAAAATCAATAATATCTGTATATCCTATTTTCAAATTTACATTTCCCATTAATGCAAACATTAATAATCCTGCTGGATTCTTTATAGTTTCACTACTTTCAAATTGTTGTTTTTGTAGCCATATAATATATTTTACTATATCCCATTTATCATAGTCTTTATACAATTGACTTACTACTTTTTCACTAAAACCTATCTCAATTAAAGCAATATCAAGATTCTTTGGAATACTCATAACAAATTCTGTTTTACTTGTATCCTCAAGAGTATTATCCATTGCTATTTGTAATTGCTTTTGATATTTTTCGCGCAAAATTTTTATAATCTCTTCTTTTTTGCCCTTAAAAATAAAATAAATGCAATGCTCCTTTTGATTTATAATTTCTTCGTCGCCATAGAAATAGTCTGATATTATATCATGTTTTATTAAATTTTGTAGAGGTTTTTTAAGTCTTCTTTTTAAATCAGAATTAAATCTATATTCTATTGGAATTTTGTTTGAAAGTACATCAAAATTTCTTTTTATATAAGTTAGCATACCATTAGTTGAGTATTTATTTCCTTCAAGATAAGTATATAAGCCCCGTGTTAATCCTGATGGCAATGTAAAATAAGTTTCTGCATTAAGATACTTAATAAATTCATGTTTTATATTATCAACTACAAGACTATTTAATTGAACCCAGCACTTATTATCAGTGGTTTTTGAAGAAGATTTTTTCTTTTCTGAATTAAATTCATAATTTACAATTAATCTTAATCCCTTTTCCTTACTTTTCACATACTCTTCATTTTTCTTATCATAAATACTACCATTAGAAAAAGATAAATATTGGGTTGCATCTAACTGTCTTATGGCATCCTTAATCTTTCTTATATTTGCACCACCAGTTGTTAATTTCATAAATTTAGCTAATTCATATAAAGTAAAATAAAGCTTGTCACTTTGTATATCAAAAGCACTGTTTTTCTGATTATACATTATAGGAGCTGATTTCTTTATATATAATCCAACAATACCATACCATACATCCATGGTAAATTTACGTGGAAGACTAAAAACAGAAATAGCCATCATTTCTCTTTTTAAACCTTTACTATCATTCCAACTAAAATACTTTACTTCACCGTTATCATTAGTATGCAAGTTTAAAATATGTCTTACTTCCTCTGTAATATTAAGATTGTCCTTTAAATCCTTAACTTTTATAGCCTTTGTATTTTGATTAAATAAGAAAAAAGGTGCCTCCAAAAAATTAATGTCCATAATAAAAGATTGTGGTTTTAATGATTTATTATTTTTAATCTCGTCCATAATTTATCTCCCATTTATGTTGAACTTATTTACGAGAAAAGTACTTCACTAACACTAAAAAGTCCTTATTTCCTCGTAATGTTTTTGTAAAAACACTATATTTTTAAAGTATAACTCATGTTTTTAAGTTTTTCTAGTACAGTTTTAGTAATGAAAAAAATTTCTCTATAATTCTCTAAATTTTTCTCGTAAAGTTTTTGTAGTTTTCTCGTACAGCAGTACAAATCAACTAACGTAAATCAGTTGGAGTTTCCTCGTAAAGTTTTTGTAGCTTCCTCGTAAAGTTTTTGTAGTAGACCCCCTTCAACGCTAGTGATACCAATGCCTTCAGAAATTTTACTACAACAACACTATTCTATACTATTAATTGTTATTATACTGTATTTATACTATAAAAAAAATCATAACCCAAATTCTCTAGATATATCACTATTAACCTAATTAATTTATAATCCATGTTATATTCATAATTAGTAATTTTTTGTCTAAGTAATTAATTAACGCTATAATTAATTTTAAGGAAGTTTTATTGTCCAAAGGTACTAAACTACTAAAAATACATTTAAAGCTCTTAGAAGGTAAAATTAACGCAATATAGAAGTATATCTTTTATATATAATAATCATACTATTAATTAAAGCTTCTAAATATATATTAAAAAATAAATTAAAAAAGACTATTGCAAAAGCAATAGCCGTTTCCATTAAATAAAAAACTTTGAAAATCCGTAATAAATTGAAAGTAAAATTAATCCGAGCATTATTAAAATAGTAACTAGTTTTTCTGTTTTCATAAAATCATCCCCTCTAATTAACTTAACATACTTAGTTAAAAATTTATCAAATGAATTTATTATAATTAAACTTAATTTTAGTAGAATATATCTAATTAAAAACATCTTTATTCCAAATAAGTTTTAAATCTACTTAAACTAAGTTTATTTTTTTATTTATGTATATAATACCATATTTATAGGTATTATTCTTTACGTTAAATAATATAAATAAAAATTTTATCAATTATTTATTAGTATAATTGATATATTTCAAATTAAGAAACAATGAAAAAAGGTTAATTTGTTTATAGACAAATTAACCTATATACTGAAATAATTTATTTAAATTTAATAACATTCAAGTAGCGATATACATTTATTAAATCGTGAACTAATAACTTTCCAATTTAAGTTTTTAAACATAACATCTATATATTTAGCCCTATTTGTACCAAAATCCATAAAATATGCATGCTCATAGACATCTATGACTAAAATAGGATATGCACACCATATAGGACCATAATCGTGAAGATCTGACCCTGTAATTCTAAGAAGAGATGTTAAAGGATCAAAACAAACCACTGCCCAACCTCTCATAGCAAGACAAACTTCTTTTAAATAACTTAAAAAATTGTCTAAACATCCCCATTGAGTACATATTATGTTAATTAAATTATCACTAATGTAATCATTTGAATTTGTTATATTTTGAAAATAGTATTGATGAAGAATTACTCCATCTAAAGAATAAGTTTCACCCATTTTTAAGGATCTCATAGTACTATAAGTTGGATTTGAACCAGAATAAAACTGAGAATTTTTACTCATTTTGTCTATTTCATTTATTTTGTTTATATATCCTAAATATAATTTATAATGTTCATCTAATTGTTTTGAAGTCATTCCCTTGATGCTTTCAAAATTATAAGTTTTAGCTTTTAAATCGGCCATTAAAATCTCCTTTTATATTAGTAATTAATATTATATATTATATTAATTTAGATATATATTTGTTACTAACATAAGAATAAGATTTCTTATAATAAAATTAATTATTTAACAATCTATCATAGTAAAAATTATAATACTTACTGAAAAATATTTTAAATAAATATAAAATAGCTAAAAATAATATTATATCTTCAGCTATTTTATATTTGTTAATATTTAATCTTATATATAAATTAAACTATTTAATGCAATTTAATATACAGTTATTCATAGCTTGGCTACAACAACATTGACATAAATTTTCATAATTCCAATTAAAATTATTAGATTCGGTACAATTAGTAGCGGTTACAGTTCCCCATAAAAGTATACGAATATCTTTAGCTTGTTGATAATTTTTTATACATACAATGGTTTTAGGTGATACACTTTCATTATAAATAGAAACTAAAACTTCATATGCGGCTCTTGGATATTCAAAAACAAATTTCTTACCATATGAAAGTCCACTACGTTTTGCAGTTACAAACTTTCCTGAACAGCGGTAACTCAAAATAATTTCTGCTTGGAAAAAACCATTATTTTTTATTTCTAAGTTAAAAGTATCTTCATTAGGACATTGAGTCATACAAGTACAAAAGTTATTTTTACTACAATATAGATTATTCATATAAATCACCTACATAAACTATTTAAGATTTTTCTTGCTAATATAATCTATTAAAACTCTTCATAAATTATTTCACTAATAGTATATTATGATAAATATGTAAATTTTGTACTTCAAATAATTTGTTATATGTATATATTATTACATAATAATATGAAATAAATAAATCTTATTGTAACAATAAGTCGGTTTTGCAAGTATTATAAATTAAGAATAACTTTCTTTAATATTCCATATTTTAAGGTGATTAAAAATGAATGAATGTATTACAACAACACCAAATTTAGATAGTAATGTTTATATACAGATAGGAAATTATGGTGGATTTCTGGCAGAATTTTATGTAGACTATATTGAAGCTAATGGCATAAATCATAGTCTAGATAGTGGTATAATTTCACTAGGATTTTCTCGTAGACTATATATTGCTAAAGGAACACCTAGAGTTAGATTAAAAGTAGAAATATGGATTTTAGGTGTAATAAAAATACTTTATGATGGTTACATTGAAACTAAAACATCAAGTTGTTTTGGACTATATTATTCAATATTTAGTCCTTCTATACAAAGAATTCCTTGTGATTCTCTAGGTATACCATCGAATAATTCAAATTATTGTTGCTGCTGCTGTCCTTGTCAAAACTATAGATGTTGTAATAGTTGTTACAGATGTTAAATTAATAAAACTTAAAGAAAAATAGCATTAAAAATTCATTTAATATGAATTTTTTGGAAAGAGTAGACAAAATGAAATAATCATGATAGTATAATTAAGTAATTTTTTAGGTGACAAAATTCGCTATTAGACGATTTTAAATCAATGACTCCTAGGAATATGGATAGGTATATCTATATTCTTAGGAGTTATTTTCAATTTGAAACAATTGAAAGGAGAAATTTTAATATGAATTATAATAAAAAAGAGATTGATACCTTTGAATTACCTTTTTTAAAATGGAGCATTATAGGATCTTCTATAGGTATAATTATAGGAGTTGTTATTGCACTATTTCTTTTATGTCTTGAAAGTGCTACAAAATTTAGAAGTAATAATCCATATATTCTGTTTTTACTTCCTATTGGTGGTGTATTAGTTAGCTTTCTATATTATAAATATGGAAGTAATTCTAGTAAAGGAAACAATTTAATAATTGAAAAAATAAATGAAGGATGTGAAGATATTCCTTTACGTATGATTCCTTTAGTTTTCTTTGGTACAGTTGTAACTCATTTATTGGGAGGTTCTGCTGGACGTGAAGGAACTGGTGTACAAATTGGAGCTAGTATAGGTGAAAATATAGGGAAATTACTAAAATTAAATAAATATGAAAATAGGATTATTATCATAGCTGGAGTAAGTGGAGGATTTTCTGCTATATTTGGAACTCCTCTAGCTGGAACTATATTTGGACTTGAAGTTTCAGTAATTGGAAAGATGAGTTATGAAGCATTAATTCCATGTCTTGCAGCAAGTATCCTTGGAAATAGCGTAGTTTCCTTTCTTGGAATTAAACATTCACATTATATTATTAAAGAAATACCCAATCTTAGTATAATTAGTGCCTTTAAAATAGTTTTAGCTTCTATTGTATTTGGGCTTATAAGTAGACTATTTAGTAAACTTACTCATAAGTTAAAATACATATTTTCTAAGGTATTTAAAAATATATTTATAAAAAGTTTTATTGGAGGAATATTTGTAATAGTACTAACCCTTATAATAGGTGATTATAAATATTTAGGACTTAGTCTTCCCTTAATGGAAAATGCTTTTAAAGGTCATGTACATCCTATGGACTTTTTAGGTAAGTTGGTGTTTACATCAGTAACTTTAGGATCTGGATATCAAGGTGGTGAAGTTACCCCTCTTTTTGTTATAGGGTCTACTTTAGGCAGTTCGTTGTCAGCTTTACTTAATTTATCTCCATCATTTTTAGCTTCTTTAGGGTTGATTTCAGTATTTACAGGAGCTACAAATACTCCTATTGCATCTTTTATATTGGGTATAGAAATGTTTGGTTCTAAAGGAGCTATATATATGCTTATAGCATGTTCTATAAGTTATACATTTTCAGGACATACTGGAATATATACATCACAAAGTATAGGCATTAAGAAAAGTACCTTTACATTCCTAAAGAACATACTTAATGGTTAATTAACTAGTTACAAGTTTTACATCAAGAGCATTTAAAACAGATTCTATAGGATTAAAAGTTGATTTTGTTGGACTCCCAGACATAAGCATACCTATAGCATTGATGTTTTCGTCTAGCAATATTGATCCTGAATCACCAAAATCAGACATTTTATTTGTTATTATTTGATCAAAGAAAATACACTTACCTTGTTTTTCATTAAACACAATAGTTGCACCTATTGAAGTTATATTACCTTTAGTTAATTCAGTAGTTGCTCCAACTTTTTGTACACTCATTCCTAAGGAAGGTTTAGCCATACCTTTTATACGACCAAGAAAATTTATTTTAGTAGAAATTTGAGAACGTGTAGTTATCTTAGCCATAGCACAATCTACATAATTGATACCTTCCTCACTAGAAGTGGAATATTTAATAGGAATAAATTTTGAAAGAGTTGCTATAGTATCTTCTCGATATCTTCCTCCATATACAGAACTTGGTTGAAGTATTGGATGATTTAATCTAAGAAATTCCTTTGAAGTAATAGTATGGTTACAAGTTAATATATAATAATATTTACTATCAGTTACAATACAACCAAGGGTTCCACTGTCCCAAATAAAAGCCGGACCTATATCATATCCACCAGGTACAGGACGAACTTTATTGTTTAGTTTTTGTAAATGAAATACACCAGTATTTACAATGTCAGTTGGTATTCCCCAATAATAAGAAGGCACTAAGTTGCTGGAGGATATGTTATAGCATGGAAGTTTGCTAGTTACGAATACACTTAAACATTTTTTAAAAGTATTGAATCCATTTTTAATCTTATATCCAAGACCAACACCTATTACATTAGATTTATTTAGAAAATAATTATACTTATATTTAGCAATATAAAAGATTTTTTCTTCTAATGAAAGAAAATTGCACAATGAAATCACCTTCAAAAATTAAACTTTAATAATAAAAGGAAGCTTAACTATAAGGGCTTCCTTTTAATGATTAATTAACCAGTTACAAGTTTCACACTAAGAGCATTTAGAACATTTTCTATATTATTAAAAACTGATTTTGTTGAACCTCCACCCATAAGCATACCTATAGCTTGTATATTTTTATCAAATAATATGGCTCCTGAATCACCATCTGCAGACATTTTATTTGTTACTATTTGATCAACAAAAATAAGCTTCCCTTGTGGTTCATCAAACTCCACAGTTGCACCTACTGATCTTATAGTACCATTAGTTAATTCAGTATTAGCTCCAACTTTTTGAACATTTAGTCCTAAGGATGCTTTAGCCATACCTTTTATACGACCAAGAAAATTTATTTTAGTAGAAATTTGAGAACGCTTAGTTATCTTAGCCATAGCACAATCTACATAATTAATATATTCATCAGTAGAAGTGGAATACTTAATAGGAATAAATTTTGAAATTTTAGCTATAATATCTTCAGGATAATTTCCACCATATACACAACTTGGTTGAGTTATTGGATAAGTTATAGTTACAGATTCTTGTGCAGTAAGTGTGTGGTTACAAGTTAGTGTATGATAATATTTACCATCAGTTACGATACAACCAAGGGTTCCACCTTCTACAATAAGAGCTGGACCTATATCGTATCCGCCAGGTACAGGACGAATCTTTTTGGTTAATTTTTGTAAATGAAATGCACCAGTATTTATAACATCCGTTGGTATTCCATAATAATATGAAGGAACTATATCATTGGAATATATGTCACAAAGTGGAAGTTTATTGGTTACAAATACACTTAAGCATTTTTGAAAAGTATTAAATCCATTTTTAATTTTGTATCCAAGACCAACACCTACTACATTGGACTTATTTAAAAAATAATTGTATTTATATCTAGCAATGTGGAAAATTTTTTCTTCTAGAGAAAAACAGTTATACAATAAAACCACCTTCAAAATATAATTTTCATTAGAAATTAACTAGTTATGAGTTTAACATCAAGAGCCTTTAGAACGGTTTCTATAGGATTAAAAGTTGACCTAGTTTCATTTCCAGACATAAGCAAACCTACAGCACGTACATTTCTATTAAATAATATGGCACCGGAATCACCAAAATGTCCCATTTTATTTGTCGTTATTTGATTAAGAAAAATAGATTTTCCTTGCGGTTCATTAAATAAAATAGTTGTGCCTATTGATGTTATAGTTCCATTAGTTAATTCAGAGGCTTCACCTACTTTTTGAACATAAAGTCCTAATGATGGTTTTGCTATGCCTCTTATACTGCTAAGAAAGGCTATTTCTGGAGAAACTTCAGAAGGATTTGATATTTTAGCAATAGCACAGTCTACATAATTAACACCTTGTTGAGTACTGGTTGAATATTTAAGAGGAATATATTTTGAAAGATTTGCTATAACATCTTCAGGGGATTTTCCACCATGTACACTACTTGGTTGAGTTATTGAGTAATTTAAAGGAACACTTTCTTCTAAGGTAATTGTATGATTACAAGTTAGTAGGTAACAATATTTACCGTCAGTTACTACACAACCAAGGGTTCCACCTTCTTTAATAAGGGCTGGACCTATATCGTATCCACCAGGAACAGGACGAACCCTTTTGGTTAATTTTTGTAAATGAAAGGTACCAGTATTTATAACGTCCGTTGGTATTCCATAATAATATGAAGGAACCATGTCATTGGAAGGTATGTTACAGAGTGGAAGTTTATTAGTTACAAATATACTTAAGCATTTTTGAAAAGTATTAAATCCATTTTTAATTTTATATCCAAGACCAACACCCACCACATTAGATTTATTTAAAAAGTAGTTATACTCATACCTTGCAATATGAAGAATTTTCTTTTCTAAGGAAGAACAGTTATACAATTAAATCACCTTCAAAATCTTAATGTTAACTAGTAACAATTCTAGACATTTGTTACTTTATATCCAATACAAATACCTACTACATTAGCTATTTTAGGGAAATCTCATATTCATTAGAATCAATATAAGAAATTCTATTATGATGTATAACTGTAAGGTTTACAACAGCATCAGCAAGTATTGAGATTTTTACAGTTTATATATTACCTATTTATATAATATGAATAAGCTTTAATAAGTTACAATAGTTTATATGAAATTTTTGTAATAGCATAACTAAAATTAGTGGGATTTTACTGTAAAATTAAAAATAAAATATTTAAATAAATTGATAAAAATGAAGTTTCACTATAGAAGCATTCTTTTAACCGGTTACAAGTTTTACATCAAGAGCATTCAAAATATATTCTATAGGATTAAAAGAGGAGGCTATGGGATTGGCAGACATAAGCATACCTATGGCTTTTATATTTTTATCTACTAATATGGCTCCTGAATCACCAGCTTCAGACATTCTACTTGTTATTATTTGATTAACAAAAATAGATTTACCTTGGGGAGTATCAAATTCAATAGTTGCATTTATTACTTTTATAATACCTTTAGTCAATTCAGATGTAGCTCCAACCTTTTGAACCTCTAATCCCAAAAATGGTTTAGTTATACCTTTTAGACGACCGAGAAAAGCTATTTTTGTAGAAATTTTCGAACGGGAAATTATCTTAGCTATAGCACAATCACCATAGTTAATACCCTCACTATTAGGATTTTTATAATTAATAGGAATATATTTTGAGAGAGTGGCTATAGTATCTTCAGGATCTTTTCCTCCATATAGAGCATTTGGTTGGACTATTGGATAATTCAGAGATAAAATCTGTTCTGCAGTAAGGGTATGGTTACAACTTAGTATATGATAATATTTACCATCAGTTACGATACACCCAAGAGTTCCCCCTGCTAGAATCGTAGATGGCCCTATAGAATATCCTCCAGGAACAGGACGAACCTTACTGTTTAATCTTTGTAAATGGAATCTACCAGTATTTACAACATCTGTTTGTATTCCTTTATAGTATTTAGGAATTATATCACTGGAGGATAGGTTGCAATAAGAAATTTTATTAGAGACAAATACACTTAAACATTTTTGAAAAGTATTAAATCCATTTTTAATTTTATATCCAAGACCAACACCCACTACATTTGATTTATTTAAAAAATAATTGTATTCATTGTGTGTTATATATTTTATTTTCTCATCTAGTGTTTTACAATTCATATACATCACCTAATTACATAATATTATTAATTTTTATAAAGTTTCATTTAGAATATAAACATATATATATATAAGATTAATTTTATTATATTAAATTTAACTTAATAGAAAATACAAGTCAATATAGCACATTTTTCTAATTTTTTATTGGATAAAATATATAATTGTGTATTAATGTGTTATAATATGTATATTAGGAGGTGAGAAATATGACTGAAATAAATGTAAATATTAATAAAAAAACTGAAGCATCGTATTTTGATGGTGGATTATTACAACTTGTAGGATGGACTTTATTAGGAACTTTAATAACAATATGTACATTAGGTATATGTTATCCATGGGCAGTATGTATGGTGTTTGGATGGAAAATTAATCATACAGTAATTAATGGAAGAAGATTAAGATTCAAAGGAACAGCAATAGGTTTGTTTGGAAGTTGGATTAAATGGTTTATATTAACTATTATTACATTTGGAATTTATAGTTTATGGTTAGGAATAGCTTTACAAAAATGGAAAGTTAAAAATACCGAATTCATGAATTAAACATTAATATGCTTTTTATGTTATTAAAGGATATAATTGAAAATACGGAATCATACAATACAATATAATATTTTATATTTAAGCATATAGGATAATAATTAAATATATGCAAATAAAAAGATAAAAGGAGCTATATATTGTGAAAAAATTTATTAATATTTTTATTGGGTTAAGTTTATTCATTATGTCGCTTTCAATATTTAGTTATCATATAATTATAGGAAGTGACATACCCGTTAATGTTAATTTAAATCAGGTAATTAGGTTTAGTGTTATTATTTTTATATATATAATATTACAACTTCTATATATTATTAAAAGCAATAATAACCCAATAATTATGAATTTAATTTTAATTATATTTTTAATGTTTATCTGGAGTATGGATTTTATTGAAAATTCAGCATATAAGTATCATAAATATCATACTTTAATGAGTTCCATAGGTTTTTGGTCAACTATGTTTATTTTATTTATATATATATTTACTTTTAGAAAAAAGTATTTTAGTAAGAGACGTGATTATTAATTAAAATTGAGAAGCCCAATCACCTGAAGCCTCCATAAATTGGAGGCTTCAGGTGATTGGTATTTTATCTATGTTTTCTTTCATATTTTACTATATCAGTAGCTATTTTATGAGCATTTAATCTAATATCTTGAGTATTCATAGTAAGTAAAATACCGTCTTTAACAACTACTTTTCCATTTACTATTGTCATTTTTACAAGACTTGTATTTCCACAAGTTACAAGGGCAACTAAAGGGTCATGACAACCTGCATAAGCTACATCATTAAGGTCAAATAAGACAATATCAGCAGCTTTATTTTCCTCTAGTATTCCTATATCAGAACGACCAAGGACTTCAGCTCCTCCTCTTGTTGCAAGTTTTAATATTTCATAGGCATTTAAGCCCTTTGTGCCATACTTTAAGTGATTTAATAGGTAACCTCGTCTAACCTCCTCCCACATGTTAGAGCCATCATTAGAGGCACTTCCGTCTACTGCAATACTAACGTTTACCCCAGAGTTTAATAGTTCAGTAGTGGGACAAATACCACTATTTAATTTCATATTTGAAGAAGGGCAATGGGCAACTCCTGAACCTTTTAAAACTTTCATTTCTCTTTCATTTAAATGAATAACATGGGCAAACCAAACGTCAGAGCCAATCCAATCTAAGTCCTCCATAAGCTCAACAGGACGCATTCCATACATTTCTATACAGAATTTTTCCTCATCTTTAGTTTCTGCAAGGTGTGTATGCATCATAACATTATACTTTCTTGCAAGTTCCCTTGATTTTATCATAAGTTCTCTAGTTACAGAAAAAGGTGAACAAGGAGCAAGAGCTATTCTTTGCATAGAAAATTTACTTTTATCATGATATTTTTTAATTAATCTTTCTGAGTCTTCAAGTATAACATCTTCCGCTTGTACTACAGAATCTGGTGGTAGCCCTCCATTACTTTTTCCAAGGGACATAGAACCACGGGTTGCATGAAAGCGTATACCTATTTTAGATGCAGCTTTTATTTGTTCATCAATAAGGGTACTAGGTTTATCCTTAGGAAATAAATAGTGATGATCCATTGTAGTTGTACATCCAGTTCTTAATAATTCACTAAATCCAACTAAAGCACCATAATATACAGCTTCAGGGGTTAAGTGTTTCCAAAATTCATATAGACCTACAAGCCAAGGAAATAAAGGTTTTTCTTGTACTTCTTCAATTCCTCTAAAAAGAGTTTGAAAAAGATGGTGGTGGGTATTTACAAAGCCAGGTAATGCTATAAGGTTTGAACAATCAATAATTTCCTCTTTTTCACCTACAGAAATATTTTTTCCAATAGATACAATTTCATTGTTTTTTATTAATATATCCACATTGTTAAGTATTTCATTTTTGTCATTAAAAGTAACAACCTTTGAAAGGTTTTTAAGCAATAAAGCCATTTTAAATCCACCCCTTTTCATAAAAATTAAATTAAATTGCACAAAGATATAAGTAAAAAAGTAAATTGTTAAAAGTTAAATATTGTAATTTTGATTATATGTAAAAAATATTAAAAATTCAATAATTTACAAAGGTATATTAAAATGATAAAATTTATCAAAACGATAAAATCAGTTATTTGTATAATAATCAAGTCATTTAACATATTTACAGGAAAAAATATTATCAATGTGATAACAAAGAAAATATTTATCAAGAGGAGGTGACTAAATAATAGGAATAATTAAGCAGATGCCTTTGGCACGAATAATGCTTAAATTGTAATAAAAGATTAAATAAATAATTTATATTAATATTTGGAGGAATTTTCATGGCAAAAGTTATAGCAGTAAACATAAGTGAAAAAAAAGGAGTAGTAAAACATCCTATAGAAAAAGGTTTTTTTAGAAAAAATCATGGTCTTGAAGGAGATGCACATGCGGGAAATTGGCATAGACAAGTAAGTCTTCTTGCTAAAGAAAGTATAGATAAAATGAAAAAACTAGGATTAGATAAGTTGTCTGCAGGAGATTTTGGAGAAAATATAACAACTGAAGGAATAGTTATTCATGAGCTTCCTATAGGTACAAAATTAAAAATTGGAGAAACTGAAATGGAGGTTACTCAAATAGGTAAGAAGTGTCATAATGGTTGTGAAATTAAAAAACTAGTTGGAGATTGTATAATGCCAAGAGAAGGTATATTTACAATAGTAATTAAGGAAGGAGAGATTAAACCAGGGGATGAAATAAAAATTATTAAATACTAATCTAAAGAAAAATAAGTATTTTTTAAATAACAAATCTATATTAAGAAGTATTGAAATTAAAGATAATAGATTTGGGGGAATTGATGTGGGAATAGAAAATAAAAAAAGTGAGTTAAGGTATAAACTTCATGAGAAACCGCCTCTAAAGACTTCAATATTATTAGCATTTCAAACTATTTTAACTGGATTTGGGGGGATTGTTGCAGTTCCCTTAGTAGTAGCTGGAACTTTAGGACTTCCTTTTGATGAAATTACATTTTGGGTAAGCTGTGCTCTTTTTGTTGCAGGAATAGTTACTATTATTCAATCCCATGGACTTGGTAAAATAGGCTCAAGACTACCTATTGTAATGGGAACGTCCTTTGCTTTTGTTGGAGTATCTATAACCGTTGGAAAGAATTATGGCATAGCAGAAATATTTTGTGCTACCATAGTAGCTGCTTTAGTTGAAATTATTTTAAGCAAATTTATTAGACCTTTAAAAAAATTTCTACCACCAGTAGTAACTGGTACAGTAGTTACTTTAATAGGACTCACAATAATACCAGTTGCAATAGATTGGTTAGCTGGGGGAGTTGGAATGCCTAATTATGGATCAATAAAAAATATATTAGTTGGGCTTACTGTAATGATAATTATAATATTACTGAATCAATTTGGAAATGAGTTTTTAAGTTCAGCATCTATTGTTATTGGAATCATCTGTGGTTATATATTGGCGGCTTTTACAGGAATGTTAGATTTTACATCAGTAGAATCTGCCTCAATTTTTTCATTTCCCAGACCATTTAAATATGGCTGTAAGTTTAACATAGCAGCCATTTTAGCATTTATCCCTGTATATTTAGCAACAACCGTTGAAACTGTAGGAGATACATTAGCTATTGGAGCAGCTTGCGAACATGAAGTAACAGGGGAAGAATTATCTAGTGGAGTCTTGTGTGATGGCTTTGGAAGCATACTAGCTGGAATTTTTAATTCAGGAGCTAATACAAGTTTTAGTCAATGTTCAGGACTTATAAATGTTACTGGAGTTGCAAGCCGCTTTGTAACTATACTTGCAGGAGGATTACTTATAATAGCTGGTTTAATACCTAAATTTGGTGCCATAGTAGCAGTTATGCCTAATCCAGTTTTAGGTGGAGCTGGTGTTATAATGTTTGGAATGATAGCAGGTGCAGGTATTAAAATGTTAGGTGAGGTAAAGTTTGATAGAAGAAATATGTTAGTTGTATCTGTTTCTTTAACCCTTGGCCTTGGAGTAATGTTTAAACCAGATATATTAAGACAATTTCCTACTGCAATTCAAACTATATTTGGTTCAGGTGTAACAACTGGAACTATATCTGCCATACTATTAAACATAATTTTACCTAAAAATAATTCAATTAATAAAGATTTAAATAAACAGAAAAGTATAAATAGTTAACACCTTTAGTAAATAATGTTAAAACAAATTCAATATAAATAAAAAAATATGTTAATATATATGTATTAACATATTTTTTATTATAAGGTAATTAGTTAGGGGGGTGTATTTTTATGTTAAAATTCAAAAGAAAATCTACAATAGGTCTAACTTTATTAGTTAGTAGCCTTGTTTTAACAGGTTCATTTGTTGTTACAAATGCTGCAACTCATGAAACTATTCAAGTTAATAAAAAAGTATCTAATTTTAAACATAGTAATGTATTAAATAAATCTAATGAAATGATAACTAATAAATCATATAATGGATTAAAAACAGAATATGTAGGAAATTTTGATAATATGCCAGGAAAGTTTAAAACTCCATGTGTAAAAAAAGCTTTTGGTAATGGCAATTGGAAAGTTAAAGTTGTTTCAGGATATAATCATTACACATATAAAACTGCTCCACAAAAGGTAAAAGCTCGATATAAGGCTGCTTGTAAATCTATTAATAAAACTCCTAATGATTCTGATGTTATATCAGTACCTCAAGGATTAGATAATTAAATAAAGCCTTTAAATAAAGACTTCATAAATTGAAGGCTTTATAAATTATCCAATAAAATATTTTTAATTTATCAAAATAATTTTCATACACAAAGGATTCTCTGGTGTGTTATATATTTCATAAAGGATATTCTCATTTCCTGAAACACAATCATGGTAAATTAACTTTGTCATAGGTGAAGAAATATTTAATATATTTAAACATATATTAGAGGCAACTCCAGGTAGATTATATCTTTTAAATTCTCCTTTATTAAGAACAACTTCTTTAGTTATGGTGTCATCAAATACACTATATTGTAATATACACTTTACCCTTAAATTAATAATATTTTTAAATCTTATATAGTTCATTGGAGAATATAAATTATTACAATAACAACAACACTTTAAATTTTTCATTATAAAATCACCTTATTATATAATATACTAACTCAATATATTATATTTTATATATTTAACTTTGTTATTTTTATTATATATTTACATTAATTGTTAATTTAGTTCCCCCTTATAAAAGTGATAAATTTTATTATTTTGATAAATTTATTTTAATCATAGGTAAGTATATTTTAAATCTTTTGGATTAGGAGTAACTCTAAAATGTGTATTCTTACCCTTTCCATTGATGTAATATGCTTGGGCTAAATTCAAAGCTTTTACACGTGTAGATGTAGAGTTATTTTTTGAAAAAAATCTTTTAGTATAATTTTTAAAATTCATATAAATTCCCCCTTAAAATTATGTCAAAATTCGTGTAAATAGTTAAAAATTATATTACATAAAATGCAATATAATTAAATAATTATGCTTAAAAGAATTTTATGGAAATAATATGTGAAAATTAAATAATATATGCTAATATATTAAAAGAATTATTATATTATATATTAGGAGGGGTTATATGAAGATATTTCATAAAAAGTATATATTCATTGGAATATTTATTTTATTAGTATTTAATAATATTGTTTTGAGATATAAAATATTTTTTATAGGAGATCAAAGAGAAAGGGAACAAATATTGAGCTCAACCACTTGGAAACTGTATAAAGATGGTTATGATGAAAAAGATATAAAAAAGATTAAAGTACAATATTATGCATTAAAAGGTGGAACTTCACCTTATGATGTATTAGTTGTTTTTAGTAAAGAACCTTCTAGAGCATACTTATATTCTTGGATTGATGTGAACAAAAAGGAAAAAGGAGTTCAGCCTTCAGGGGACTGTACTTCAAACTTTTAACTAGAATTCATTTACATTATTAAATCTTCTTTTGTATGAAAATGAGATTAGTAAACTAGATTCCATTCCCTTTATCAAAGTGATAAATTTTATTATTTTGATAAATTTATTTTAATCATAGGTAAGTATATAGACATCAAAATAAAATTATATATAGATTATCATTTTGATAGTTATTAAAAGAATTTATTTAAATATTAAGGCTAAAGTCCTTTAAATATGTAGTTATATAAAAGGAAGATTTGGCATGAATAATGCTTAAATTATAAGCAAGTATTAAATTAATTTCTATATACACTAAGAAAAATAATTTAGTTAATAAAGTAATAAAAAGTAAGCTAAAGGGGGAATCTTTAATGAAAATAGTTTTAGCATTAGGTGGAAATGCTCTTCAGGCAAATCCTAAGGATGCATCTGCCGAAAGCCAGTTAATAACTTGCAAAAAAACAGCTAAATCTATAGTTGATTTAATTGAAGAAGGACATACTGTGGCAATTGTACATGGAAATGGACCACAAGTTGGACAAATATTAAGTTCTATAGAAGGAGGGCATAAATTTAATTCAGAGGTAAATAAGCTTATGCCCTTTGATGTTTGTGGAGCTTATTCACAAGGTTATATAGGTTATCATCTTCAAAATGCTATAGAAGGAGAATTAAGAAAAAGGAATATAAAAAAACCTGTAGACACAGTTATAACTCAGGTTTTAGTTGATAAAAATGATGAAGGTTTTCAAAATCCAACTAAACCAATAGGATCATTTTATTCAAAGGAAGAAGCTAAAAAGCTTTCTAATGAAAATGGATATATAATGAAGGAAGATGCAGGTAGAGGGTATAGAAGAGTTGTAGCATCACCGAAACCATTGGATATAGTTGAAAAGGATACCATTAAGGCTATGTTAAGTGCTGGAATAGTTACAATATCTTGCGGTGGAGGTGGTGTACCAGTAATAGAAGAAAAGGGAGAAATGAAAGGTGTACCAGCTGTTATAGATAAGGATTTTGCAGCTGAAAAATTAGCTGAAATAATTAATGCAGATATGTTACTTATATTAACAGCTGTAGATAGGGTATGTATAAACTTCAATAAACCTAATGAAAAAGAATTAAAAGAAATTACCCTTGAAGAAGTTGATAAATATATAAAAGAAGGTCAATTTGCTCCAGGAAGTATGCTTCCAAAAGTAGAGGCTGCTAAGAAATTTGTTGAATTTGGAGAAAACAAAATTGCTTTAATAGCTTCCCTTGAAAAAGCTAAAGAGGCTATAAAAGGATTAAATGGTACAAGAATAATAAATTCATAAATTTAATAATATACATAAAAATAACTGTTGAATTTCAGCAGTTATTTTTATGTATATGTATAAAAAACTTAAATTAAATATATTATGCCACATAATACCATAAAATAACCGATTATATTGAATATTTCACATAAACAGGTTATAATACTATTAAATTCTAAAAAATAGCATTAAAAGTAAAAACAATGCAATTAATGGATTTTATTAAAAAAACTATTAAATTTTCTTATAAGAGGTGACGTTAAATTGAAAAAAATCAAAGTAGAGGATGCAGTTGGTACAGTATTAGCACATGATTTAACTAGAATTGTACCTGGTGAGTGTAAAGGGCCAGCTTTTAAAAAAGGATATATTATAAAAGAAAAAGATATAGAAACTTTGAAAAGTATGGGGAAAAATCATTTAAATATTATAGAACTATCAGATAATGAACTCCATGAAAATGAGGCAGCACAGAGAATTGCTAATGCCTCAGCGGGAGAGGGCATAATCCTAGAAGGACCCTCAGAGGGAAAAATTCAGTTAAAGGCTAAAGAAAGAGGAGTATTAAAAATAAATTTAGATACTTTAGAAGCTATTAACGATATAGGAGCGTTAACTTTAGCAACACTTCATAATAATACATTAGTTAATAAAAATCAGTCCGTTGCTGCAACAAGAGCCATACCCTTGGTTATAGAAAAGGATAAAATAGAAAAGGTAGAGGATATATGCAAAAAACTTGGCAAGGCTGTCAGTGTAAAAGAAATACACTCTTTAAAAGTAGGGATTATTATAACAGGTTCAGAGGTATATGAAGGGAAAATAGAAGATAAGTTTGCACCAGTATTTAAAGAGAAAATTCAATACTATGGATGTAAACTTACAGAGATAATATATGCTCCAGATCATAAAGAAAAAATAGAGGAGGGAATAAAAGCCCTTATAAAAAATGGAGCAGAAGTAGTTATTGCAACAGGAGGCATGTCAGTAGATGCAGATGATGTAACACCAATTGCTATAAAAAATGTATCTGATAGAGTAGTGTCTTATGGAGTACCAGCATTACCAGGAAATATGCTTATGCTAGCATACTTAAAAGACGTTGCTATATTTGGGATACCTGGAGCTGGAATGTATTTTAAAACTACATCCTTTGATTTGATTTTTCCAAGGATACTTGCAGGAGAAAAGTTAAAGAAAAAAGATATAACTTCTTTAGCTCATGGTGGATTGTGTTTAATGTGCAAAAATTGTACATACCCAGTTTGTGCCTTTGGAAAATAAATTAGGAAGATATGGATTTAATCCACTTCAATAATATTATTACTATTTAAGAAAGAAGGCGTATTAAAATGTTTAGACTTAAAAAATTTTTTGTTGCTTTACTAGTTATAGTTTTTGGAACTATTTCTTTAGTAGGGTGTGGAAGTGAAAAAAAAGCAGTAAGTGAAACTAAAGCAAAACAAGAGGACAAGGTATTAATGGTTTATTGCGGTGCAGCATTGAAAAAACCTATGGATGAAATAGGTAAACTTTTTCAAGAAAAATATGGAGTGGAAATTAGATATACATACGGTGCTTGTCAGCAACTTTTAAGCCAAATACAAGTAAGTAAAAAAGGTGATGTGTATATTCCAAGCTCACTTAGCTATTACAAAATTGTAAAAGAAAAAAAATTAGCTGACTATAAAAAGGATGTTGCTTATCATAGACCAGCTATAGCAGTTTCAAAAGAAAATCCTAAAAATATAAAAAATATAGAAGATTTAGCAAAGCCAGGAGTTAAAGTAATACTTGGAGATAAATCAACAGCAATAGGAAAAATTTCAAAGAAAATATTAGATAAGAATAAAATATATGATAAAGTTATGAAAAATTTAGTTGTTACAACAGCAACAGCAAATGAAATTGTAGTTGATTTACAAATGAAAAAAGGAGACGCGTCTATTTTATGGGAAGAGAATGCTTTAAATTCAAAGGATTTAAAACCTATTGAAATTCCAAAGGATAAAAGTGCTATAAGCACTATAACAGCATGTGTTCTTACTTCCTCTAAAGATGAAGAATTGTCTAAGAAATTTGTTGACTTTGTTGTATCTAATGAAGGAAAAAGTATTTTTAAGAAATGTGGTCTTAAAACTATAGAATAAAATAACTGAGGGGACTGTTAGACATGAGAAAAAAACTAAATAATTCTTATAACGTTATATTTGTAGCAATAATTTCAATGTTTACAGCTTTTTTATTAGCATTGATAATTTCATCCTTAGGTATGGTTTTAATTAAAGGAGTACCAAGTTTAAAGACAAGCTTTGCAAATCCAGAAATTAGATTTGCATTAAAGTTGAGCATTTGTACTTCAATTATTTCTACATTATTTTGTATATTGTTTGCAGTTCCTGTAGCTTATTCTTTAGTTAGGTTTAACTTTTGGGGGAAGAAAATAGTAAATACTATAATAGATACACCTATGGCACTTCCTCCAAATGTTGCCGGTATTGCTTTACTTATTCTTTTTAGTAGCACAGCCTTTGGAGAATATCTAGAAAGTATAGGTTTAACTTTTATCTTTACACAAAAGGGCATAATACTTGCCCAATTTTTTATAAATGTTCCTTATATGATAAGAATTCTAAAATCTGCAATAGAAAACATAGATCCAAGAATGGAGTTTGTTTCTAGAACTTTAGGATGCTCTAGGGCTGAGGCTTTCTTTAAAGTTACACTTCCATTAGCTAAAAATGGAGTTACTGCAAGTATAGTTATAACATGGGCAAGAGCATTAGGAGCTTTTGGAGCTGTTTTGATGATTGCAGGTGCTACTAGAATGAAAACAGAAACTCTTCCAATTTCCTTATATTTAAATTTATCTTGCGGAGATTTAGATGCAGCATTAGCTGTTGCAAGTATACTTATAATAATTTCTATGCTATCTTTAGTTATTTTTGAACTTTTAGGAAGCAAAGAGCCCTTTTAAAAATTTTCGGAGGATACATTAAGGAGGATAAAATGTTAAAAATTCAACATCTACATAAAAAATTAGGTGACTTTAAGCTTACAGATATAAATCTTGAAATAGCAAAGGGAGAATATTTTGTTATATTAGGTCCAACGGGAACTGGAAAAAGTATTGTTTTAGAAACTTTAGCTGGATTATATAAGCCAGATGAAGGAAAAATTTATTTTAATGAAGTAGATTTAACTAATGAATATCCGGAAAATAGGGAAATTGGTTTTGTATATCAAGACTATGTGTTATTTCCTCATCTATCAGTTAAAAACAATATAATCTTTGGGTTAAAACAAAAAAAGATTCCTAAAGATGAAATTCAACAAAAGTTAGATGATATATTATCTATGTTTAAGATAAATCATTTAATAAATAGAAAACCTTTAACTTTAAGTGGTGGGGAACAACAAAGGGTAGCTATAGCTAGAGCACTTATTACATCTCCTAAAATTCTTTTAATGGATGAACCCTTAAGTTCTTTAGATCCAAAGACTAAGGAAGAATTTATATACATGTTAAAGAGTATACATGATAAAAGAAAAAACACAGTAATACATGTAACACATGATTTTAATGAAGCTTTAGCTTTAGCAGATAAAATAGCTGTAATGAATAAGGGTGCTGTAGTACAAGTTGGTACTCCAGAGGAAATATTTAAAAGACCCAATTGCGATTTTGTAGCTAATTTTACAGGATTAAAAAAGAGATTTAATGATGCAATAGAAGTTACCGTATAGTTAAATCTGTGATACATAGTATTTAAAAAAAATTATGGGAGATGATAGTATGAATAATTGTGATTTTTATGAAAAACTATTAAAGAAGTTTAGAAAAGTCGTAGAAGAAAATGATCTTTTAAATGAAGAAGTAAATATTAATGGTAGAACTCTTACCCCTAAGGAAGCTATAGGTACTCCAGTAAGACAGGATTATCCAATTATTAAAGGAAAAGAAAAACTTATACAAGCTGAATTTAAAGGAGAAAAAGGACAGGCTTTTACAGATATGCCTGGAGAATTTTCAGGAACAATTTCAGAAATAATAAATAGACCCATAAAAACAAATTTTGATATGGCAATTTTAATATCAACTTTAAATGCAGTTTGCAAATATTTAAAGATAACAGATAAAAGTATTCATTGTAAAGATGAAGATCCAGAAGAATGTGCAAAGAAACTTGTAGAATATATAAAAGAAAAATATGGTCATCCTAAAATAGCTCTTATAGGACTTCAACCAGCTATGCTTCAAAGACTTTCAGAAAATTTTGATGTTAGAGTTGTGGATCTTAATAAAGAGAAAATAGGTAAAGTAAAGTTTGGAATTAAAATAGAAAATGCTGAAGAAAAAACAAAGGATTTGTTAAAGTGGTGTGATGTTATTATGGCTACAGGAAGTACTGTTGCAAACAATACCATTAGAGATTTTTTAAATGAAAAACCAGTTATATTCTTTGGAACTACTATAGCTGGAACAGCTGAACTTATGAATTTACCTAGGTTTTGTCCATGTAGTAATTAATATAAATATTAGTGGGGGAAATATATGATAAAAGTAGCAATTTTAACAATTAGTGATAAAGGATCAAAGGGGGAGAGAGTAGATATTACAGGAACAGCTTTAAAAGAATTATTAGAAAAAGAAGAATATAAAATAGAATACTATAAGGTTATTCCAGATGAAATGGATGAAATTATAGAAGAGATAATAAAGGCAAGTGATAATTTAAAGGTAGATTTGATACTTACAAATGGGGGAACTGGGTTTTCAAAAAGAGATATTACCCCAGAGGCTACATTTAAAGTAATGCATAAGGAAGCACCTGGTATATCAGAAGCTATGAGATTAAACTCTTTAAAAATTACTCCTAAAGCTATGTTATCAAGGGGAGTATCTGGTATAAGAAATAATACTCTCATTATAAATTTACCAGGCAGTCCCAAGGGAGCAGTTGAAAATATTCAAGTAGTATTACCTGCCCTTAAACATGGTATTGAAATACTAAAAGGGGAAGTTTCAGAGTGTGCAAGATAGTGTTTAATGTCTAAACTATTTTAAGGGGGGTTAGTTATGTTAGATAGTTACGGAAGAAGAGTAGAATACCTAAGAATTTCATTGACAGAGAAATGTAATTTAAAATGCATTTACTGTATGCCAAAGGAATCATATTTAGAGGAAAGACATTGTACCAAAAAAATTAGTAATGAAGAAATAATTAAATTTTTAAAGGCTTCAGTAAATTTAGGAATAAAAAAAGTAAGGTATACTGGTGGAGAGCCCCTTATAGTTAAAGACATAGATAAACTTATTTATGATACAGGGAAAATACCTGAAATTAATGATATATCAATAACTACTAATGGAATACTTCTTTATGATATGGTAGAAGAATTAAAAAATTCAGGACTTAAAAGAGTAAATATAAGTCTTGATACATTAAAGGAAGATAGATTTAAAAAGATAACAAGAAATGGAGATATAAATAAAGTATTTCAAGGTATTGATAAATGTTTAAGTCTTGGAATGACTTCTTTAAAGATAAATGTAGTACTTTTAAAGGGAATAAATGATAATGAAATAGGAGATTTTATAAATTTAACAAAGAAACTACCTATAGATGTAAGGTTTATTGAACTTATGCCTATAGGGGAAGGAATTAAGTTTTACAAAAATTCACTTATGACATCAGAAGAAGTTTTACAAAGGTTTCCTATGCTTGTTAAAATTAAAAATAAAGGCATTAGTACAGCAGAGTTATATAAATTAAGAAATGGAAAGGGAAGAGTAGGATTTATTAGTCCTTTAAGTTGTAAGTTTTGTAAAGAGTGTAATAAAATAAGACTTACGTCAGAGGGAATAATAAAACCTTGTTTACATTCTCAAGAAGAGCTAAGTATTAAAGAGTATATAGATAATGAAGTTTTACTTATTTCAAAAATAAAAGAAGCTATATTAAGTAAACCTGAAGAACATAATATGGAATTAAGGAAAAAAAGTGAAACAGAAAGAATGATGTTTCAAATAGGAGGATAGAATATGAATGAAAAAGAACTTACTCATATAAATAAACAGGGACGAGCAAGAATGGTAGATGTAAGCTATAAAGATAAAACTAAAAGAGTTGGAGTTGCTTTTGCTAGTATATATATGAAAAAGGAAACTTTAATGAAAATTAAAGAAGGAAGTATAAAAAAGGGGGATGTTCTTTCAGTAGCTCAAGTAGGAGGAATAATGGCAGCTAAAAATACTCCTAGTATAATTCCAATGTGTCATTCTATTATGCTTTCAGGATGTGATATTAGTTTTAAATTTCATGAAAAAGATTGCAAAATAGATATTGTAGCCGAAGCAAAAACTATAGGTGAAACTGGAGTGGAAATGGAGGCACTTACTGCTGTTTCAGTAGCAGCACTTACTATATATGATATGTGTAAAGCTATAGATAGAGAAATGGTGGTTTCAGATATAAAACTTCTAAAAAAAACAGGTGGAAAATCAGGAGAGTTTATTAGAAAATAGCTTAAATTAAAGGGGATATAGGTTAATTTGTTTTTACACAAATAATCCTACATCCCCTATTTATTAGAGAACGAGGGGGTATAATTATTAAAATAATAAAATTTATTTTATGTATTTTGTCTTATGTATCAATTATATTTACTATTTTTGCTTGGAAATCAGGACTTCAATTTAGCCAATCAGAATTACTGCCAATAATGATATCTAGTAGCATAAATTTATTGATGTTTTTTATTTATAAAATTTTATATATTAAAGATGACATAAATAAAAAATACATAAAATTTATATATATGGGAGGATTTTACATTAATTTATTTTTTGTAGGATTTTGTATAGTAGTTATTCTAGGAATTAGAGTTGCTCCGTGAAAATTAATAATAAAATTCTCAGTAGAATTTCAAGTTAATCCTGTTGATTTTTGTTACAATGTTATATAATCTAAATTTCAGCAGATTCTTTAACTTTTAAAGTTCTAGATGATGCATTTTATTTTCAAAAAAAACACCTCCTTCTTTAAAATAAAGTTCTTTGTATCTTTATATATGGAATTATTATTTTAAATGGAGGAAGGAGACTTAGATAATAGGTTTTAACGCCAAAATGATACTATGTCAAGTTAATAATAGTTGTCATAGTAGTCATAGTATCACTATCTTATATGATGTTATAAGTAGAATAGATTATATTAAATTATTAGATGATGTATTAAGTTATTATGTACGCAGTAAAAATAGACAAGCTATACATGGAGTTACAACTATGTACAGCTTGTCTATTTTATTCTTATTGACTATCTAGTGTTGATTAAGGGTAGTTTTCACTGGCAGTAAAACCTAACCTAAATTACTCATAAGATAAACTTCTTTTTTCTCATCCTCAGTAATTCCAATATATCTTAAAGTTTCACGTTTTGATGAATGGTTAAAAATTTGCATTAATATCTCAAGGGATACCCCTTTATTATAAGCATGATAGCCAAAGGTTTTACGAAGAGAGTGAGTATCGATTTCCCCGGAAATTATATTTCCATTGTCATCTTTTTTAACAATACCAATGGATTCAGCTGCATTATTTAATATGTACCAAGCATGCTGACGTGAGATTGGTTTATTTACTCCTTTTCTACTTTTGAATATGTATTCATCTAAAGATTCTGGTTTTGTTTCTTTTATGTAGGTTTCTAAAACTTTTTTTATAATTGGGCCAATATAAAACCTATTGCTTTTTGTAGTTTTCTTTTCTTTAATTAAACAAGAATCCTTTATTTTAAAATCTGGGTACACAAGATCCGAAAACTTTAATTTTAAAATATCACTAATTCTAAGTCCTACGTTTATTCCAAATACAAATAGTAATTCATTTCTTGTACTTTCACCCTTTAAGTACGTTCTCATAGCTTTTATTAATTTTATATCTCTAATTGGTTCAACTGTTTTCATTTTTATATCCTTTCTCTTTTTTAGTTTAACGTAACTAGCAGAAGTCTCCCATCTTCTATAAGTGGGAGATGAATGCGTAAATATAACTTGCTTCTATTATTTTTTTTGTGTTAAAATATAATCAGTAGTAAATAATAGTAAGAGGTGATAACAATACAATTAGATACAAATAATCATTCAGTATTCTTATTACATTATCATCTTGTATTAGTTATAAAATACAGAAGAGAAGTAATAAATAATGACATAAGCACTAGGTTAAAAGAAATATTTGAGAAAATAAGTCCAAATTATAATATAATCATTGAAAAATGGGAACATGACAATAATCATGTTCATGTATTATTCAAGGCACATCCAAATAGTGAGTTATCAAAATTTATAAATGCTTATAAAAGTGCTAGTAGTAGACTTATAAAAAAAGAGTTTCCACAAATAAGACAAAAATTATGGAAAGAATATTTTTGGTCAAGAAGTTATTGTTTACTTACAACTGGTGGTTCTCCAATAGAAGTAATAAAGAAATATATTGAAAATCAAGGAACGAAGTGAGGTGAGGGAGTTGTTAAAAGCTTATAAATATAGAATTTATCCTAATAAAGAACAAGATTATATTTAGCAAAAACTTTTGGTTGTACTAGGTTTATTTATAACAAAATGCTATCAGATAGAATTAAATTATATGAAGAAAATAAGGATTTAGATATTAAAAAAGTAAAATACCCAACTCCTGCACAATATAAAAAAGAATTTACATGGTTAAAAGAAGTTGATAGTTTAGCTTTAGCTAATGCTCAAATGAATTTAGATAAAGCTTATAAAATTTCTTTCGAGATAAATCAATGGGTTTTCCTAAGTTCAAAAGTAAGAAAACAAATTATTATAGTTATACTACTAATAATCAAAAAGGAACAGTTTACATTGAAGATGGATATATCAAACTTCCTAAGTTAAAACTATGATTAAATAAAACAACATAGGAAATTCAATGGATTAATTAAATCCTGTACTATATCAAAAACACCAAGCAATAAATACTATATATCAATTTTAGTGGATACTGAAAATAAACAATTACCTAAAGTAGATAAAAAGTTGGTATTGATGTAGGCTTGAAAGAGTTTGCAATTACAAGTGATGGAGAATTTTTAGTAATCCTAAATGGTTAAGAAAATCAGAAAAAAGACTTAGAAAACTACAAAAGGACTTATCAAGAAAACAAAAAGGAGGCAATAACAGATGTAAAGCTAGATTAAAAGTGGCTAAATTACATGAGAAAATAACTAATCAAAGAAAAAATTTTTTGCATAAGTTATCAATTAAACTAATAAGAGAAAACCAATCTATAGTTATTGAGGACTTAAAAGTAAAAAATATGTTACAAAATCATAAGTTAGCAAAAGCAATAAGTGAAGTGTCATGGTATGAATTTAGAACAATACTAGAATATAAAGCTGACTGGTATGGTAGAGAATTAATAATTGCACCATCAAATTATGCAGTAGTCAAATATGTTCTAATTGTGGTTACAAAAATAAGAAGTAAAAAACTTAGAACTTAGAGAATGGGTATGTCCTAAATGTGGAATACATCATGATAGAGATATAAATGCAAGTAAAAATCTGCTGAAATTAGCAATATAATTTTGGTAATTATCTGAGGTCGGTGCGACCTTGTAAGCTTGGGTAAACTTGTTCCCTTAGGAATATTGACCAAGAGCCCCCACTTCAACGAAGTAAGTGAGGGTAGTTCACTAAATATTATAAATATGCTATGTTTTTATGTAATATACGCTTATTCCATAAAATAGGATTTTGTCACAATACATTACTTACATTTCATAGTTTAACAAATAATAATTTACAACCAACTATTATACATTCTTTTATATATTGGATTGTTTTTATAAGTATATTGATTTTTATAGGATCTAAAAGAATAAATAAAATGGATCTTAATTAAAAGAACTAGGGGGTAATGATAATAAATAATTTTGTAGTTCAAATAGAAACTTAAATAAACAATTGATGGAAATATAGTTTTCATATATAAATTTATCTAAAGGAAATATTTATGGTTTTGTTGGAATTAATGGTTCTGGGAAAAGCCTAATCTTCTTTTATTAGATGAGCCTATGAACGCTTTAGATAAAGATAGTGTAGATAGCATAAGAAAACTAATTTTAAACCTAAAAAACAAAATGTAACCATCATTTAACAAGTCATAATAAAGAAGATATTGATATTTTTTATGATGAAGTGTATGAAATTGAAAATGGTAGGCTACAGATAGTTAATAAATAGAGGAGAAAATTTATGTGTAAAACCAAGATAAGAATTATTATATTTATTTTAACACTTATAATTTTT
>NZ_CP029460.1 GCF_003614235.1 Clostridium novyi
ATATGGTTTTAACGAAAAACGAAGAAAATAAATTACAAGAAAATATAGCTCATATTTGTAAGTGTGATTATAAATACTTTTTAAACAAAGAAATGTAGTAGGTATTGGTTGTGGTTACAAGATTAAAGGAGGATTTTATACTAATCAGCTAAGTATTCAAGTGTTTGTAAGTAGAAAATTTCAATGAATGAACTAAACAGTAATGATATAATTCCGTTAACATATAAAGGAATGCTAACAGATGTTAAAGAAACAGGATATTTTTAGAGCATGTTCTCTTAATAAAAAGAAGCGTCCAGTTATAGGAGGATTAATATAGGTACAAATATGAATAATGAAATTAGTGGTACAGCTGGGTGTTTAGTTACAAATGGAGTAAGTAGATTTGTTTTAAGTACAAATCATGTGCTTGCAAAATATTAATAAACTACCTATTAAAACCCCAATTATTCAACCATCTTATACATGGAGGTTATACTCCTACTGATACTATTGCAACATTGCATAAATTTATTCCATTACGTCTTATTAAGGAAGAAGAACAACCTATAAATTTAACTGATTGTGCATTAGGATTATAACTAAACCTAATATAATGAGTGACAATATAGCTTTTATAGGCAAAGTTAATTGTGTTTAAAAGTCCAAAATTAGGTTCACATGTTAGAAAGTTGGTTCAACAACCGAACTTACAGAGGGTGTTATTGTAAGTATAAATAGTGTTATGTCAGTTACTTATTGGGATGGTAAAAGAGCTTTTTTTGAAGATCAAATACTAACAACTCATATGGCTAGAAAAGGAGATTCTGGAGCTATACTTGTAGATGATAATAAATGTGCTTTAGGTCTTTTAATGGCAAATAATCCTAATGTTACAGTATTTAATAGATTGTCTACAGTTTTAGAGCAATTAGATGTTGGTTTAGTGCATTAATTATAAAGACTAATAATTTCTACACTAAGATTGTAAAAAAAGCCTTCTTATAATTGAAAGTTTTTCACTTTAGTGTAATATTTTTATTATTACAGAGATATATAAATATATGGGGTGAGATATATGGTTTTAAGGAAAAACAATGGTGATACTGGAGAAAATAAATTGAAATATAATATATCTAATATATGTAATTGTGAATATAAGTATTTTCTAAGAAAAGCAAATGTAGTAGGTATTTGCTGTGGTTATAAGATTAAAGAAGGATTTTATACTAATCAGCTATGTATTCAAGTATTTGTAAGTAAAAAGATTCCTAAAAATCAGCTAAATAGCTATGACATGATTCCATTGATATATAAAGGAATCCCAACAGATGTTAAAGAAACTGGACATTTTAAAGCATGTTATCTTATTGAAAGAAAACGACCAGTGTTAGGGGGATATAGTATAAGTACAAGTATGAATGATCAAATTAGTGGTACAGCAGGATGTGTAGTTACAAATGGCGTAAATAAATTTATTTTAGGTACAAATCATGTTTTGGCAAATAGTAATGTATTACCTATAAAACTCCTATTATCCAACCCGCTTATATATATGATGGATATACGCCTAGGGATACTATTGCAAGTTTGTATAAATATATTCCATTACGTTTTATTAAAGGAGAGGAACACCCGTTAAATTTAACTGATTGTGCATTGGGATTATTAACTAAGTCTGATATAATGAGTAATAAGATTGCATTTATAGGTAAACTTAGATCTGTTAAAAGTCCAAAGTTAGGTGGACATGTTAAAAAAGTTGGTGCCATAAGCGAACTTACAGAGGGGACTATTACAGGTATAAGTGGTTCTATATTAGTTAGTTATTTAGATGGTAGAAGAGCTCTGTTTATGGATCAAATATTAACAACTCGTATGTCTGGTAATGGAGATTCAGGGTCTATACTTGTAGATAATAATAATTGTGCCATAGGTCTTTTAATTTCAAGTAATTCTAATATTTCGATATTTAATCGATTATCTACAGTTTTAGAGCAATTAGATGTTAAGTTGTTAAAATGATCATTGCAAAAATGAATATGATTTAATTTAAGAATAATAATATTTTAATAGAGGTTATGTAGGATAACTTGTTTAAAAACAAATTATTCTACATCCTATATTTTGAATTTTAATTTATTTAAAATGTATTATAAAATAAACTATGTATATCAATAAAGATTATTTTTTTATTCTTCCTATATAACCACCTATCCCTGTTAAAATAATCACTAATATTAGCGAAATATGTCCTAAAAAATTATTTATAAAACCATAACTAGGTATATATTCAAATAATGGTATAAGAGGTAACATCCATGGAACTACTATATATAATGAATATCCATCTAAAGAATTAAGAAAAAAGCATAATAAAGAAACTATACCTAAGATAATACCCCCACTAGCGCCTATGCATCCTACTAAAATTCCAGGCCAAAAACCTAATTTATTCTTATAGCTCCAATAAAACCAAAGAATCAAAAATCCTAATGATACTAATATTCCAAGCTTATTAGTAATTTTATTTTCATCTAAAATAATAAAATACGGTAAAGCTATAAACAAAATATAACTTGTAGAATACATAAATAAATCTATACCTTTTTTTAAATAAATTTTCATTATTAATATTTAGTCAGGGAACGTATAATAAGTACAACTCCCTACTAAAAACTCACCTCTTTTCTTATTACATCATAAAACGCCTTATTTATCATGGTTATATCTTCACTATTAGCTATTTTCAAAACGGCATTATTTTTTACATAGAAAGTATACTAAAAACTACTACCATTTCGAATTTCTTGATCTGATGATTTTTTATAATGTGCATTATTTATCAAAGCAATAAGTTCTTTAATTTTTGTGTATCATACTTGCTTTAGGTATTTTCTATTCATTTCGTTTAATAAAGCTAAAAATACTATGATAATAATTAACTCTAATTTATGTTTTTTTATTATCATTTTCATATCCTCCATTTCATAAAAATATTTCATAAATTTTGTTTTTAATTATATATATTCTATGATTTCTTTAATTAACCTTTAATTTTATATTTTTTATAAATACCAAAATAATTTCATTATTTCAATATTTAAAAATAAAATATTATTATATGTATTAAATAAGTAAATTTTTACCTATTTTATTGATAAATGTAATTATTAATTTACCAAGTATAAGAGCTCAGTTTTGTCTTGCTGAAGTTAATTTTTCTAATATTACGTGAAAATTCAAAGGATGTAGATAAATTATCCTACATACTTTTTATATAAAGAAAGGCACCTGATATTGAAGTTTATTCCAAGGTTTAGACAACAAAAATTATCTCGAAAATTTAAATATAAAAATAGATAGATACTTCAATTGTAAGAATCTATCTATTTTCATATTTCCTAATATTTTATACACTCAAAATCGTCAAGGGAGTGTTGTACAACCTTATAACGACTTATAGCCTTATTAGGAGGTCCTCCAAAGCAAATTAAATAAGGTGGATTAAAATAGGAATCATATACGTTTAAAATTAGGTCTTCAACTCCTCCTGGAAAAGCCATACGCTCTGATTTGCCTGGTCCAAACGGCGGACTAGGTTTTACAGTTTCTTTATCACTAAAATAATAATAAGAAAGTATAAAGTTTAAATAATGAGTAGTTTCATTTTTAACTTCTACATAAAAATATTCATTAGCATTTACACCTTGTCTACAACAACAACATTTAATATTGGGAAACATATAATCACCTAATATTTAAGATTTTTCTATCTAATTTATTATACTTTATTATGATTAGTATAGTGATATATTTAAGGTTTAATCTTTATTTCTCATAACTCCAATGGTTGCACCTTTAATGTGAGGATTATTTATCAAAGTTTTAAGTTCATTTTTAGTACCATAAACTACAACTCAAATAATTTCAGCAGGAATTTTTCTTTCTTTAAGGTAATTGTAAACTTCTTTATATCCTAATTTTCTAAGTCTATTTAATAATCCACTATAATTGGCTTTAAATATATTATCTAATACAACATTTCCCTCTGTTCGTACGCCTAAAACACTACCTTCTAGTATATAGGATGATTTACCAGAAAATTCATTAACATCTTTTTTATATCTAGCCATTTGTTCTTTAGTATAAGTATCTAACCATAGCCAAGATATATTAATATTTGGTATTAAGGTATTGAAATTACGAAGATTATACTTTTTATCAAAGAATAATCCCATTTCTATGATTTTATCATCTGGAATAGAGTCAAAATCTTTAAAGTCCTTTTTATATTTTTTATATTTAATATCAGGATGGAAGAATATAAGCTGTCTATATCCATTTTCCCAATGATAAACATCCCAACCTTTATGGCGAAAATTATCAATACCTGTTCCTGATGAAATCATACTATTTAATCCGAAAGAGGATACACTACTATATAATGGTACAGGTCGCCATCCAACTTCTTTATATAAAGTATAGTGACTACTACCACCAAGAAATCCTAAAACATCAACACTTTTACCTATATATGCATTGGAAATTTGAATTTTTGTAGACATTTCTAGACGATTTCTACTTATACTAGCAATTATTTTAGTTATAAAACTGTTTAAAGCTGAACCTAAAAAAAATACAATTACAGCAATTAATATGTTTGTAAGTAAATTTTTTCTTTTACCCTTTTTAACCGCTTTATTTAATTTATCATCTTTCCATCCTTTCTTTTTATTATAAATAAAACAACTAAACTTTTGAAATGTAAACAAAATTGGTAATAAAATATAAAAATATTCAGTAAGTTGATAAAATCACCTGTAACTTACATATATTGTTTTATATAAAGAAGTGCCTAAATTTGCTATAATTAATTATTCATTATTTTATATTATAAAATATATAAATAGATAATATACTAAAGAGGAGTGAAAAATTTTGAATAAGAGAAAAATTTTAAAAATAATTATGCTTTCTATAGTATCATTAATACTTTTAATGGGATGTTCTAATAAAAAGGAAGCCAAGAAATCAATAGAAAATATAGATACTTTAATTGTATCTGCACAAAAATATTTTGAAAGTAAAGATTATAATAATGCTATTTATACTTATAAAAAAGCTTTAGCTAAATTACCTAAAGATATCGATATTAGAATTAATTTATCAAATATTTATTTTAATATTCAACAGTATTCAAAATCAGAAGAATTCTTAATAAGTGCTTTAAAATTAAATTCAGATAGACTAGATATTTATGATAAGTTAGTGAAGACATATAATAAAATGGGATATGATAGTTCATATATACTAGAATCATGTAACAAAAACAATATACATATATCAGATAAAACAAAAGAAAAGCTTACCAATAAGTTTAATATTTTAGGAATTGAAAATAAAACTAGAGAAAATAATATTAATGAATCATTTAACCATGGTTTACTTAATAGAATTTATTATTTATCACAAGATTCTAATATTAGATCAACACCTAATTACTATGAAGATGGTAGAAATATATTAACATCAGCTAAAAAAGGAGAAAAAATAATAGAGTTAAATCCCCAATGGACATATGAACAAGATTCATTAACAGGTAGAGATAGATGTTGGATTAATATTAAATTATCTAATGGCAAAATAGGATGGATTAGTAAAAGAGCATTAGATATGACTAATAGATAATAATTAATAAAGCAACGAAAATTACATTAATTTAGTAATTTCTGTTGCTTTGTTAATTATTATCCAAATACAATTTGAACATCTAAAGCATCTAGTACATTTTGTATAGGGTTAAAAAAGGTTTGTGAAGAACTTCCAGACATACAAAGTCCTAAAGCATTCATATTCATATCTAATAATATAGCTCCAGAATCTCCTGGTGAAGCCATGGAAGTTGTACGAATTTGATTTTTGAAAAAACCTTCTCCAGATTTATATGTTGCAATAACAGTAACCGAAAGGCCTAGTATTTTTCCGGTAGTAAGTTCTGAAGTCGCACCCATCTTTTGTACACTTTGTCCAAGAGTAGGATATGATATACCCTTTATTCCTCCAAGCAAAGCAATTTTAGGATTAACTAGAGATTTATTGTGAACTTCAGCCATAGCACAATCTACTGTATTTATAGGTTCTTGTGTAGGGGTGAAGAATTTAAGAGGAATATATTTAGAAAGGTATGCTATTTCATCTCTCTTTAATCTGCCACCGAAGTTAATTGAAGGTTGCAAAACGGGACTCCCTAAAGTAGCTAGACCATATTGAGCAATAACATGACAACAACTCAGTATATGAAAGTAAGCCCCATCGGTTACTACACATCCCATTGTACCTTCAAACTTTAAATTTGTGCTTCCGATAATATATCCGCCAGCAACTGGACGAACTCTGTTAGTTAAAGACAAGAATTCAGATACTTTAGTTATTATAACATCAGTTTGTATACCTTTGTAAAATTTGGGAACTATGTCTTTTGGTGATAAATTATTTTTTGGAATTTTATTTGATACAAATACATTAATACATTTTTGAGGAAGTCGAAAACCTCCTTTTTCTTTGTATCCAAGGCCTACTCCTATAACATTAGATTTTTGTAAAAAAAATTTATAATCACAGTTGCATATATGACTAATCTTATCTTCTAAGGAACAAAAATTATTCATAATATACCATCCTTATTATTTATTTGTATGTTATATAGTATAAAAAAATAATTAAATTGATATAAAATTAAGTTAATAAAAAGTGTAGTTAAACTTATAAATATATAGGTTTAACTACATTGGAAAAGATATTAATTATATATATTATTACAAGGCATTTCAGTATAACTAGGATTAAGAAAAGTTCCAGAAATTACAAAGCAACGATTATTATTAAGAGTTATAAAATTATTAAATACTACATGAAATTGAGAATTTTCATATGCATCTATAGTTAATTTAATATTAGTTGCTGTAAGAGGAATACATAATCTATAGTCTTTACCTTGTGATATAGAATCACTTTGTAAAAGTATTTTTTTACTCCTAAACGTAAAGTTTATATAAAAAATAGTTTCAAATGAGCCAACGTTAAATACTCTTATATAATTACAATCTATATTAGCTTTATTGAGACATCTATTTAAATATATATTTACTCCCATATTAATCACCTATATTTATATTGTAATAAGAGATACATTCAAACTTCTAAGAACATCTGAAATAGTATTAATAACGGATTTTCCACCACCACCAGTCATAATAAGACCTATGGCATAATCATTATCACTTAATAATATAGATCCTGAATCACCAGGACTAGTCATAATATCTGCTAATATTTGATTTCTAAATATAATATCTTGTCCTTTTATATTAAATCTAAAAGTGGTTTTAACACCAGTTATTTTTCCTGTTGTAAGAGCAGTTGTTCTACCAACCTTCTTTACACTTTGTCCGAATTTAGGAGAAATCACACCTTTAGGTGCATTTACCAAAGCTATTTTAGGAGATACATTTCTTTTATTTAAGACCCTAGCTATGGCACAATCAACAAGATTTGTTTCTTCAAAACTTATTGGAGTATATTGTGAAAGTGCTCCAACTATATCATCAGGAGATTTACCACCATCTAAAACACCAGGTTGAACTACAGCAGTTCCTATAGGAACGGTATTAAGATCAGCTAAAACATGATTATTACTTAGCATATAATTATCATGATTATCAGTTACAACACATCCCATAGTAGCAGCTCCATTTATAGTTATAACACTTATACTATATCCCCCTTGTACAGGACGTATTTTTTTAGTTAATGAATCATTCTGATTAAAATTACTACACAAACTATCACGATCAATAGACATAATACCAATTTGTACTACATCTGTTGCAATTCCTTTGTATATTTCTGGAATTAAATCCTGCTCATATATTTCGTTTGATGATAATTTATTACTTACATATACAACAATACATTTTTGGCAAGTATAAAAACCATTTTTTATTTTATAACCAAGTCCCACTCCTGTTACATTTGCTTTAGAAAAGAAAAATTTATATTCATTTTCACATATGCAAGCAATTTTAGAATCTATATAACAATTACAATTCATGTAATATCACCAACATATTTTTATTTTTGATAAAATATATACATAATAAATAATATGATTTTATAGATAATAATGATACCACATATTGTTATGTATATATTAAATCAATATTTTTAACATAACTATCATAAGTCAAAATCTTCAACGAAGTAATTAAAAGGTATTTCACTAGTTATTAGAATACTTTGTAATAATATAATATTTAATAGTATTTATACGAAAGTATTAGGAATAATTTGGTAACTATAATGTTATAGAGTGAATATACTGTATTAAAAGTAAGTATTTTAAAAAAATAGGTGAATCCAAATGATTACAAATTTAAATACTTTTCAGCCAAATGCTAATGATGGATTTATACGTGTATATAATAGAGGTGCATTTATATCGTATTTTAGAATAGAATATAAATTAAATCAGTGGTATCATGAGCTTTATAGTAGAGAAATCCCAGTTCTTCAGAATGATATATTAAGAATACCCGCAGGTGCTACAGATATACTTTTTCAAGTTTGGGTTGCTGTTTATTTTCAAACATGGTTAGTTAAATATGTTCGAAGATTCTCATCACCTCCAAGAAAATGTTATAGATTATCTGGAGTAACTTTTTACACGTATTGTGAAGAAATCCCTTGCCCTATAGGGGATCTAGGATAAAATTTATTTTTAATTTTTTTATGTTATTATAAATATAATAATATTAGTTAAGAACAGCTATATGGAATACACAAAAAGTATATTCTATATAGCTGTTTTATATATTAATGGTTATATAAAATATTTTATTAAGATAATATATATATTCAATAATATTTTTATAGTATTTAAGCATAGTATTATATAAACATATTTACAAATATTTCTTAAATAAATTTCTTTAATTAAGATTTATATTTGAAATTATTATTATACATTAATTATTTTGGTTGAAGCATTAATTATAAAAACAACCTATAGGATAAAAAAAATAATAAATTAGTAAAATGTTAAATAATTTATTATTTTACTTTTTAATAAAAATATGATATATTATCAATGAAAACGTTTCAAAGGAGTGACATACATGAAAAAAACAAAATTATTAGCAATTGTTATAGCTTCATTTATGACTCTTGGAGCTGTTGGATGTACACAAACTAATAAAACAACTACATCTAATATTACTAATAAAACTATAATAGCTCATAGAGGAGCATCAGGTTACCTACCTGAACATACATTAGAAGCATATTCTCTTTCCTATGGATTAGGTGCAGACTATATTGAAGCTGATGTATGCTTAACAAAAGATGGAGTGCCAATAGTAATGCACGATATTCATCTTGATACTACAACTAATGTAGCTAAAATTTTTCCAGATAGAAAACGTAAAGATGGAAGATATTATATTATAGACTTTACTTTACAAGAAATAAAAAAACTAAGTGTTAATGAACGTATTGATTTAAAAACAAATGAAGCTGTATTTAAAGATAGATTTCCATTACACAAATCACATTTTGAAGTTCCTACTTTAGAAGAAGAGATACAATTAATTCAAGGATTAAATAAAAGTACCGGTAAGAATGTTGGAATTTATCCAGAACTTAAAAATCCTAAATTTCATACTGAAAATGGTCAAGACATCGGTAGTGTTACCTTAAAAATCCTTGAAAAATATGGATATAATGATAAGAATTCAAAATGTTATCTTCAATGTTTTGACCCAACTTATTTGAAGTATATGAAAAATAAACTTAAAACTAAATGCAAAATAGTTCAACTTATAGGACTTCAATCTTGGGAAGACAATAAAAATGATAATGTTGCACAAATGTTATCTAAAGAAGGCTTAAAAGAAATGGCTAAATATGCTGATGGAATAGGTCCTTGGTATGGACAAATTTTAAATAATGATGGAAAACTAGAAAAAAGTCAAGATGTTACAAATCCAGATCTTGTAGCAGATGCACATGAAGCAGGACTTGTAGTTCATCCATATACTGTTCGCAAAGATCAATTACCTAAGTATGCAAAGGATGCTGATTCTTTACTTAGAAAATTATTATTTGATGCAAATGTAGATGGATTATTTACTGATTTTACTGATTTAGGAGTTAAAGCTGTTAAGGAAGGTCCTTTAAAATAAAAATAAAAAGAGATACTACTTACAAATTATTTTTGTAAACGGTATCTCTTTTGTTTTAAAAAGTTACCAGAAAAACTAAGAGCAGATTGTCTAAATATTTATATGAGAAAAGCAAAGAATATAGAAATATATATAAATGTTTTTTAGGATTAGTTTAAATATACAATTAAGGAATATTAGTTTTTAAAATTAGTAAAATTAAGTTATTAATAAAAAAGGAATCTTATAATTAAGGATTCCTTTTTTTATTAACTATCTAGTTATGAGTTTTACATTAATATTACTTAGAACTGTTTCTATAGGGTTAAAAGTTGATCTAGTTGAATTTCCAGACATAAACATACCTATAGCCTGTTTGTTGCGGTTTAATAATATAGATCCAGAATCACCAGGATCACCCATTTTACTTGTTGTTATTTGATCAAGAAAAATAGATTCTCCTTGTAGTCCATTAATTTTAATAGCTGTACCTATTGATGTTATAGTACCGCTGGTTAATTCAGAAGTTACACCAACTTTTTGAACATAGAGTCCTAATGATGGTTTTGCTAAGCCTTTTATGTTACCAAGAAAAGTTATTTTAGAAGAAACTTCAGAAGGATTGAGTATTTTAGCTATAGCACAGTCTACATAATTAATACCTTCATTAGTGGAGGTCGAATAACTAATAGGAACATATTTTGAAAGAGTTGCTATAGTATCTTTAGGAGGGTCTCCTCCATATGCATAACTTGGTTGGGTTATTGAATAATTTAAAGGAAGACTTTCTTCGAAGGTAATTATATGATTACAGGTGAGTATATATAAAAATTTATCATCTGTTACTACACAACCAAGGGTACCACCTTGCCGAATAAGAGCTGGACCTATATCGTATCCACCAGAGACAGGACGAATTTTCTTGTTTAATTTTTGAAAATGAAATGCGCCAGTATTTACAACATCTGTTGGTATTCCGGAATAGTATGATGGAATCATATCATTAGAAGACATGTTACAAGAGGGAAGTTTATTAATTACAAAGACACTTAAACATTTTTGAAAAGTATTAAATCCATTCTTAATTTTATATCCAAGACCAACACCTACTACATTAGCTTTGTTTAAAAAGTAGTCATAATTACACCTTGCAATATGAAGAATTTTTTTTTCTAAGGAAATAGAGTTACACACTTAAATCACCTTCAAAACTTGAATTTTAACTAGTAACAATTCCAATACTCATTAATCTTAAAACATCACTTATATTATTAGAAACTGTCATAGTGTTACTTCCACCTATAATAAGTCCTAAGACGTAATTATCATTATCTAGTAGAACTGACCCAGAATCTCCTGGTTGTGATAAAAATGTTGTAACTATTTGATTTTTAAATAAAACTTCTTTTATACCATAATCTGCTGTATAAGTTACATTTATAGCAGTTATAGTTCCTGTAGTTAATTCAGAAGTTTTACCTACTTTTTTTACAGAGGAATTTAATTGAGGTTGTTTTGTACCTTTAGGAGGCCCAACTAAAGCAATTGCAGGAGATGCTATAGATTTATCAATTAATCTTGCAATTGCACAATCTACATAATTGGTTGGTCTTTTAAAAGCGGTTACACGCTCTAAAGGAATGAAATTTGAAAGATTTCCAACTACATCTGCTGGAGATTTTCCACCATCATTAGCACTTGGTTGTAATATAGGTGTATTAATTGATAAACTATTGAAATCAGCAAGAACATGGTTATTGCTTAAGAAAAACCTACTAAAGCCATCTGTCACTAGACATCCTAAAGTACCACCTAGCGCATTTACAGGTCCTAAACTATATCCACAAATAACTGGTCGAATTTTTTCAGTTAATGATTGTGGCTGAAAATATCCACTATCTACTGTATCTGTAATAATTCCTTTATATATAGCTGGAACTAAATCAGCTTCAGGTAATTCGTTTTCATAAACTTTTTTAGTTACAAATACTTTAATGCATTTTTGAAAAGTACAGAAACCACTTGTTACTTTATATCCAAGACCAACACCTACCACATTAGCTTTTTTAAGAAAAATCTCATATTCATTAGAAGCAATATAAGAGATTTTTTCTTCTAATGTGTTCTTGTTACAAGGTCTACAGTAACAACAACAAGTATTTACATTTTTACAATCCATATATATCACCTACTATATAATATGATTAAGTTTTGAGAAGTTACAATGGTTCTATATAGAATAAAACATTCTAATATTTTTATTAAAATCAGGCTGTTGATAAATATAATTTATCAACAGCCAAAAGCCTCCAATTCTTGGAGGCTTTTATACTATTTCATATGTCCTTTATAAATAAATTTTTATCTACTTTAATATAATTCAACATAATTTTCAAAAAACCTTTTTATTAATAAAAAAATTTGTTATTCAACAACATAATTAAATATAAATCATAATAATTGTATAAAAAACATATTTCTATTTTTTACTAAAATTTTTAGTTATAATAATTATACCTAATTCTTTCAAAATATCAGTTATTTCATTAGCTATAGTATTGTTTTCATTACTACTCATAATAAGTCCTAGAATATTATTTTTATTATCTAATAATACAGACCCTGAATCACCACTGGTACTTATTTTAGTTGTAACTATTTGATTTTTAAATAAAGCTATTCTCTCCTTATCATCTTTTATAAAAACAGAAACATATAAACTTTTTACTTTACCAGTGGTTAATTCAGTAGAAGCTCCAACTTTTTTTACCTCTTGACCTATCCTTGCAAATGCTATTCCTTTAGGCATTCCAACTAATGCAATATTAGCAGATACCAAAGATTTATCTATTACTTTAGCAATTGCACAGTCAATATAATTAGCAGGTTCTTTACTACCTTCTACAAATTCTATTGGGATAAATTTTGAAAGTATTGCTATTTTATCAGTTTCAAATTTTCCACCAAATGTACGGCTAGGTTGAATGATTTTAGTTCCTATAGGAGCTAAGTTATTATTGGCTAATACATGATTTACGCTTAATATATAAGTATCAAAGCCATCTGATACTAAACATCCAAAAGTTCCAGTTTTACGAGGAATATAATCATTTCCTATCCCATATCCAGGAATAGCTGGTCGTATTTTATTCATTAATGAATCTGTTTTAAATATTCCTGTTTGAACAACATCTGTTATTATACCTTTATAATAATTAGGAATTAAATCTTTAAAATTTAATTTATTTTTTTCAAGCTTTCTTAAAACAAAAACTTGAATACATAGTTGATTAGTATAAAATCCATTCTTCATTTTATATCCGAATCCTACCCCTGTTACATTTGCTTTATCTAAAAAATATTTATATTCACAATTGCATATATAACGAACTGATTTCTCTATTTTACTTTCTTGATAGCAATCATTACTAAAAACCATAACATAACCTCATTTCAATTGATAACATAATTTTCTAATTTTAAAAGCTTAAATTACTTAATTGTATATTATATTAAATTAAGTAATTTATTTAAAAATCATAAATATAGTTATTCCATATATCTTTTTTAGGATTTTTTAAGAAACTAAAACTAGTGCATTTTAAAAAATATTTAATAGTGATTTTATTCCTGATAAATTTATTAATTCATTAATTCACAATATAATTAATATAATATATTATTAATAATATGAAATGAGGATGCATTGTGTATTATTGTGAAGAAAATAAAATAGAAAAATTAATTGCTCATATATGTAATTATGAATATAAGTATTTTTTTAATAAAGCAAATGTAGTAGGAATTGGATGTGGATATAAAATTAAAAATGGATTTTATACTAATAAATTATGTATTCAAGTGTTTACAAATAAAAAACTCCATAGTAATCAATTAAATTCACAGGATTTAATTCCTAATTTATATAAAGGAATTCTAACAGATGTAATACAAACAGGGGTTTTTAGTAGTTGTTCTTTATCAAGAAGAATTCGTCCAACTGTAGGAGGATACGTTATAGGAAATGAATATAAAAATGAAGTTTCAGCTACACTTGGATGTTTAGTTACTGACAATAAAGATTTATTTATACTAAGTAATAATCATGTTCTTGCTATGCTTAATGAGGCTCCATTAGGTACTAAAATAATTCAGCCAAGTTGTAATTGGGGAGGAAGTTTTGAAACCGATGTAATTGCAATTCTTTCAAAATATATACAGATAAGATTTTTAGGTGTTATTTCAATTCCTACAAATTATGTAGACTGCGCAATTGGAAAAGTAATAAATAAATCGTTAGTATCCTCTAAAATTGCATTTGTTGGATTGCCTACAGGAACTATTATTCCTAGATTAAATGAAAATGTAACAAAAGTTGGTTATAAAACAGAATTAACTATGGGTATTATAAAAAGTATACATAATACCATTGTAACAGAATTTGATGATAATGGTAAAAAAGCTATGTTTAAAGAACAAATACTTACAACTAGAATGGGTGAGAGTGGAGATTCTGGAGCTATGTTATTGGATAGAAATAATAATGTTATAGGGCTTCTTATGAGTAATGCAGATACTCATTCTACGTTTAACCCAATAAATACTATTTTAAAAGAATTAAAAGTACAGCTTGTTACTTCAGAATTGTAGAATTAAATAAGGTTATACGGAAAATAAAATTTATAAATATTAAATATAACAAATATAAATATAGTATTAATTATTAAGTTGAAATGAGGCTATATTGTGAATTATTATAATAAGAATAAAATTCAAAAATCAATTACAGATATATGTAATTGTGAGTATGAATATTTTTTTAATAAAGCAAATGTATTAGGGGTTGGTTGTGGTTATAAAGTTAAAAATGGATTTTATACTAATAATTTATGCATTAAAGTATTTGTAGGTAAAAAATACCTTAAGAATAAATTAGCTTCACAGGATTTAGTTCCTAATTTATATAAAGGAATTTTAACGGATGTAGTTGAAAGTGGATCTTTTACACAATACTCATTTACAAATAAAATTAGGCCAGTCATAGGAGGATATGGTATAGGTAATGTACATATTACAGATAAAACAGGAACATTAGGATGTTTAGTTACTGATGGTGAATATAATTATATATTAAGTTGTAATCATATTCTTGCCAATAATAATTTAGCTCCATTAGGTACTAAAATAATTCAGCCAAGTTTTCAATATGGTGGTGATTTTAAAACAGATGTAATAGCAATTCTCTCTAAATTTATTCCTTTAGAATTTGAAGGAATTCTAAAAAAACCTACTAATTATTCAGATTGTGCTATAGCTAAAGTATTAAATAAGTCTTTAGTATCTCCTAAGATTGCTTTGATTGGAATGCCAAAAGGAACAATTATTCCTAAGTTAAATGAAGAAGTAGCAAAGGTTGGTGAAAGAACTGAATTAACAACTGGAAAAATTATTAGCATAAATACTACCGTTAAAATTAATTGTGCCTTTTTAGGTAAAAAAGCTTTATTTAAAAATCAGATAATTACTACTTCAATGAGTAATCCTGGAGATTCTGGAGCTGTATTATTAGATAGAAATGATAATGTTATAGGGATTCTTATTAGTGGTACTGATTCCCACGATACATTTAGTCCAATAAATTATACATTAAAAGAATTAAATGTACGGATTGTTACTGAACATTTATAGAATAAAATGGATTATTTGACAGATAAAAAATTTATAAAAACAATATTCATTAAGATAAAGTATAACCAATATAAATATAATAATTATTATATTGAAATGAGGTTATAGTGTGAATTATTATAATGAGCATAAAATGCAAAAATTAATTTCTCATATATGTAATTATGAGTATCAGTATTTTTTAAATAAAGCAAATGTAGTGGGGGTCGGTTGTGGTTATAAAGTTAAAAATGGATTTTATACTAATAAACTATGTCTTCAAGTATTTACAAAAAGAAAACTTCTTAGTAATCAATTAAATTTACAGGAGTTAGTTCCTAATTTATATAAAGGAATTTTAACAGATGTAGTTCAAAGTGGAGTTTTTACACAACATTCATTTACAAATAAAATTAGACCAGTTATAGGAGGATATGGTATAGGAAATAGTCATATTCAAAACAAAACAGGAACATTAGGATGTTTAGTTACTGATGGTGAATATAATTATATATTAAGTTGTAATCATATTCTTGCCAATAATAATTTAGCTCCATTAGGTACTAAAATAATTCAGCCAAGTTTTCAATATGGTGGTGATTTTAAAACAGATGTAATAGCAATTCTCTCTAAATTTATTCCTTTAGAATTTGAAGGAATTCTAAAAAAGCCTACTAATTATTCAGATTGTGCTATAGCTAAAGTATTAAATAAGTCTTTAGTATCTCCTAAGATTGCTTTGATTGGAATGCCAAAAGAAACAATTATTCCTAAGTTAAATAAAGAAGTAGCAAAGGTTGGTGAAAGAACTGAATTAACAACTGGAAGAATTATTAGTATAAACACTACTATTGAAGTTAATTGTTCTTCTGCAGGTAAAAAAGCTTTATTTAAAGATCAAATAATTACTACATCAATGAGTAATCCTGGAGATTCTGGAGCTATATTATTAGATAGAAATCATAATGTTATAGGGATTCTTATTAGTGGTGCTGAATCTCACAGTACATTTAGTCCAATAGTCTATACATTAAAACAATTAAATGTACGTCTTGTTACTTCAGAGTTATACAATAAAATAGATTATTTTTAAAGTAAATATTAATGCTTTAATTATGTGAATATAAGTTATATGAAAATTATTTGTTCATGTCCAAATTTAGTTACATATTTTGTGAATTTAAAAATGCAAAAGTTTAGATAAAATTATGAATAAAAACGAAATAATTTAAAGGAGATTATTTAAAATATATTGAAATAAGAAATGGAAGATTACTTAGATGAACATAACTTAATATATTAATAGAAATTGTATATTTTTTAAACAATAGTAACTTGACACTATCAATATTAATAAAAGTTATTGCAATAAGGACAGGTTATATTATATTATTGTTAAAAGAGGTAAATTGTTTGAATATTAGGAATAAACAAACATTAAATTATTATATTGAAGGGTGGATGAAAGTTATGAAAAAATTGTTGTTTTTAAAAGATGTAGAAATGTTTAATAAGATATTTAAAAAAGGAGAGTATCTTAATATTGTTGATAAGCATGCAATTATAAATAAAGTAGAAGGCATAATAGTATATAAAATAGTAGAAGCTATACAATGTGAGCATTTCATTAGTAATAACATGTTAAAATCTTTACTAGATAATAAGTTAGCTATTATAGAATAAATACTAACTAGATTGTTGAATAACTAATTCTTTATAAATCTACAAAAGGATTTATGCGAGAACATGTATTTATTAATTTAAAGTGTGTATTAGAAAAAAATTTTAAATATATAAAAATTAAGTGCTTTAGAGGATGTAGGATGATTTGTTTTTATAAAAATAATCCTACATCTTTTTGTGTTAAAAATTATTTTAATTTAGTATAATTTACTATAATGTAGTTATATTAATTTAAATAATAATTTATATATAATAAATACAATTAAATTTAGTTTAATAAATAAATATATAAATAAATATAAATAAATATAATAAAATACAAAAAAATCAAATATAATATTATTTAAAAAAAGTTAATATAATTTAAATATATATAAATATAGTTACTTGTAATTATTTTCACCATAGCTTATAATATATATAAATAAATGTAATATAGTTGAAAGAAGGTGTGTTTGGTAAAAAATGCTTACAAATAAGAATGATATAACAATTTTAAGAAGGTTATATAAAGATAAAAAAATAAACAAGCTTCAATCATATACAATAAAGGATTTAACTGAAGCGTTAGATAACAAATGGTCTTCTATGAAAATAAGAGCCACATTAAATGAATTTTTGAAGAATAATTTGGTTGAATTAGGATTCAAAGCAGGACGTTCTAATACTTATTTCATTACTGAATGTGGAATTAATACTTTGAAAAATTTATTGAAGGAAGAATTTAGTTTAAGTAAGGGGGAAGAATAATATGGAAAAAAAAGATATACTATTTGTAGGTATAGGTGAAGCCGGTGGAAAACTACTTAATGAAATATTAAAAAAAGATAAAAGATATGTAGGGCTTTATATAAATAGTAATTATGATGATTTTGCTGATTTAGAAACTGCTAATGATAATATGTATATTATTACAGCTGGACAAGGTACTGGTAAGAATAGACAAAAGAGCAAAGCACTATTAAAGAGTAATATTAATTCAATAATGGATGAGATATTAAAATACAGAACTTCAGAAGTAGTACATTTCTTATTTAGTTTAGGTGGAGGTACTGGTGGTGGAAGCACACCAACTATTATAAAAGCATTAGGTAAATTACAAAAAAACGGAAGATTTAATAAAATAATAAATATTACTTGCATTTTACCTGCATATGATGAAGGAAAAAGATACAGAAAAAATGCAATAGAATGTTGGAATGAAATTGCTGAATTAGAAAATATAAATTCTATATATATGCTAGACAATAATAGCAAAAAAGATGAGGAAGAAATAAATATCGAGTTTGCTAGACAATTTGATATATTTATGAATATGTCTAAGAATACTCCATCAAAAGAGTTGAAAAGTAGAATTGATGCAGAAGAGATTGGTAACTTAGCAACTAGCGTAGGTTCAACTGTATTTTATGAATTGCCAAATGCTAATAGTAACCTAGAGGTATCAATAGCTGAAGCACTAAATAGTAGCATATTCGCTACATCAGAAGAAGATGTTTCTAAGTGTGAATATGTTGGAATAGTAACTCAAGAAGGTTTATATAACCAAAAAGAAATAGAAAATATGTTCAATCCAGAAGAATATACTGTTGGAGCTTATAGCAAAGAACATAATTTTATAGTTGTTACAGGTAGACCACCACAAAAGGAATCTATAGAAACACTTAAAGAAAGTATAGAAGAGGAAGAACAAAATAAAACAAATGACAATGTTTTATCTAACTTGAAAGTACATACAGATATAGATACAAAGCAACCTGAAGCAGTACAAAAGAAAACTCAACAACAAATACAAAAATCAAAAATTGAAACACTTGAAGAAAAGTCAGTTGATGATTTATTAGAAGATGATGATTTATGGGATGATATATTTTAAGTTCAATTAAAAAATTATAATAATAGATATTACTTTTTAGTGATATCTATTATTTTTTAGTTAAAGAGTTACTTTAATCTAACTTTAAGTATTATTTTCATATGTTGAAGTTATTTAAAAGTATATATATCAATGCTTATAAGCTAATGTTAAAGTAAAAGCTAAGTTAAAAATTCAATTCATATTAAAGTTAAATAAAGTTGAATTACAGTATTGTTCAAGTTAATGTAAAGTAATTGCTTTAAAAAGGTATATATCGTATAATTGTATACGAGGTGAGTTTTATGGAAAACAATAACAATCCTGAAAATAAAAAAAAATATGTAGATATAGATTATGAGGAAATATCAGAGAAACAGATAAATGGTAAGCCATTATATTATAGTACAAAACAAGTTGCTGAAATTTTACAAGAACCCACTAGTAGAATTAGATATTGGTGTGATTGTTTTGACGTTTTTTTAAATATACAACGTTCAGGACAGAACAGACAGTTTACTGAACAAGATATTGAAAAATTAAAATACATAAGAAAACTACTAAAAAAAGATGGATTAACTATAAATCAAGTAAAAGAATATTGTTCAGAAAAAGATGTTACTATGCTTCAAGAACAAGTAAAATCTCAAGATCCTATAGCATTACAGGCTTTAGCAACTGCTATTATGACAGAAATGGAAACAAGAATTCAATTAATACAGAAAAAAATCATTGAAGATATAACTATTGAGGTAACTAAAAATATATCTGAAAAAATAACTCAAAGCATATCAGAAGAATTAAATATTCAAAAGCAATATTTAGACAATACAAAGAAAGATATGAAGGATTATATATCTGTGACAGTTGAGGACAAGTTTAATAAAAATATAGATCATTTAAAGACTCATATAAATGTTACTACACAAAACCTATGTAAACAAATGAAAGATGATGATATTAATTTAGTTAATAATTTAAAGAAACATATGGAAGAACGTAGACAACAAATTGAAGATCAAAATAAGAAGGGATTCTTTAGTAAATTATTTAAGAAATAAATATATAGTTGAATGAGTACAACAAAATCTTCTAGCATTTAATTATGTTAGGAGATTTTGTTGTATTTATAGATTATTAATTTATTTAAAAGCCTTGGTTGGATGGTTTTATTTTCTCTAATTTTTGTAATTATTTTTCATCATATATAATAATATATAAAGTTATTATATATTTGTAGTATTAAAAAGGGGTTGTATGTTTATGAAATTTGATTGTAGTAGTTTTTCATGGTCTACAAAAGATAATAAACATTTATTAGGTCGCACGTATGATCAATTTGGAGATCTAAGAGGAAATAAAATAATTGTAATTCCTAGGAATCATAAAATTAACTTGCAAATTAGTAATACTAACAATATTTATTATAGTATAAATGCTTTTGTTGGAATGGGCATTTTAGGATTACCTACACCAATTTTTACCGATGGAATAAATGAAAAGGGGCTTATGGGAGCTTTGTTGCATTTTCCTCAATTCGCCTATTATAATCCATTACCAAGTAAAAATGCTATAAATATAAATCCAGGATTTTTTATTGCATATATTTTATCAAAATGTTCAACTATTAATGATGTATTATTTGAAATTAATAATATAAACTTTATAAATGAATTAGTTTTTGGGAAAGAAATCCCCGTACACTATATATTTTCAGATAGAAGTGGCGAAGCAGTTATTATAGAACCTTGCAAGTGTGGCATAAGTGTTCATAGAAATTCAATTGGTGTTCTAACAAATAGTCCAAATTATATTTGGCAGATTGAAAATTTAAGAAATTATTTAGGTATTACTAATGTACCTAGAAAACCTCAAACTGTAGTGAATTATGAAATATGTCAATTTGGTGAAGGGTCAGGAGGCTTAGGATTGCCTGGAGATTATACTTCTGTTTCTCGTTTTGTTAGACTTTCATTTTTAAAAGAGTTTGCTGTAAAAGGTAAAGATGAAATTGATGGTGTTACAAAAATGATAAATAATTTTGCTTCAGTTGAAATACCAGAAGGCATAATAAAAGATTCAAACAAACCTAATTATGAACAAACATTATGTATATCATGTATGTGCTCAGAGAGTTTGAGGTATTATTTTAAATTATCATCTAATAGTAGAATAAATGCAATTAATTTAGAGCATGAAAAATATAATACAAATATAAAATATTTTCAGTTACCTTTCCAACAAGATATTTTATTTCTAAATTAATGTTAATATTTAATAAGATTAAGTTAATAACAACTTTGTTATTAAGTTTACCACATTTCATTAAAATTCATTATATTAAAAATATGAATTTTGAAAAGCTTAGTGAGCACAATTGTAAAGTATAACTTATTTTAAAAATTATGTTTTTGTATAAATCCATTTTTGTAAGTTTAATGAAAATATTTTAATTAGGATTATTATAAAAATTAATATTTAATTTTATGAATTCAACTGAACGTTACATTATGTTGAATTGGATAATTACCTTGTGATATACTATTATCAAAGGTTTAAGTCTATTCAAGGAGATTTAACATATGTACAATAAATTAGAGAAATTTATAGAATACTTGTATCAAAAAGATAAAAGTAAAAAAACTATTTATACTTATAAAAATGATATAAAAAGGTTTATAGAATATTTTGAAAAAAATAAATTAGAAATTAATACAATTAATATGAGAAAGTTTAAAGATTATTTATTAGAAGCCTTGCTATTATCTCCTAAAACAGTAAATAGGAATATTATTGCAATTAGACAATTCTTAGAATATATACACATCAATAATATAGATATTAAAATGATAAAAATTCAAGAACAAGGGTTTTTGGAGGATACATTAACAAATGATGAAGTTATAAGAATGATAAAAGAAACTGAAAAAATGCATGATTTGAGGGCTAAGGCATTTATTTGTACTTTATATTATACAGGTATGAGAGTAAGTGAAGCTATTTCATTATTATCTGAAGATATCAATAAAGACAGTATTAGGATACTTGGTAAAGGAGGAAAATATAGAGATATACTGATTCCTAAAAAGTTAAAAAATATATGGAAAGATTATATGATTGTTAGAGAAAATAATAGTGATAAACTATTTACAGGTAGAGAAGGTGGAATTAGTAGGTTTACTGCTTTAAATATAGTTAAAAAATATGGGCATATGGCTAAAATAAAGAAAGATAAAGTTTATAATCATGCATTTAGGCATTTGTATTGTTTAAATTTAGTTGATAGAGGAATACCACTAGATGCTATAAAAGATCTTGCAGGTCATAAAAATATATCTACTACAATTATTTATACAAGAAAATCAAAGAAACAATTATTAGATATAATAAATCAATTTTAGGATAACTTAAACAGTTACTTATATTTGATTATAAAAGGAGTTAATTAAATTTGAATATAGATGAACTTAAAGAAAACAAACAAAAACTTAAATTACAAAAATATTATTTTTATAAAAAAAATGCATATTTAAAAAATAATATTAAAATAAAGATTCCTAAATGGGTTAATTATATTATACATAAGTTACACGAGTTTAATTATGAAGCATATATAGTTGGTGGATGTGTTAGAGATAGTTTATTAGAAAAAAAACCTAATGATTGGGATATAACTACAAGTGCTTTACCTAATGAGGTTATAAATATATTTGAAAATTTAGGATATACTATACTTCCCACTGGATTAAAGCATGGTACAGTAACCATAGTTATAAATAATGAACATTATGAAGTTACAACATATAGAATAGATGGAGAGTATGAAGATAATAGACATCCCAATAAAGTAGAGTTTACAAGAAATTTAAAAGAAGATTTAAATCGTAGAGATTTCACAATTAATTCAATGGCCTATAACCATAAAGATGGATTAATTGACTATTTTAATAGTAAAAATGATTTAGATTCAAGAATAATTAAATGTGTAGGAGATCCTGTCAAAAGATTTTCAGAAGATGCACTTAGAATATTAAGAGCTTACAGATTTGCAGCACAACTTGATTTTAAAATTGAAAATAAAACATTAAATGCAACTAGGCAGTTAAAAGGTAATCTTAAAAATATATCTATAGAAAGAATTAGAGATGAAATTAATAAAATATTACTTACAGATAGTACTATATTTTTTCAGTTATATAAGTTTGGAATACTTAAAATAATATTCCCTGAACTTCATCAATGCCATAATGTAGAACAAAATAGCCCTTATCATATGAAAAATCTTTTCAATCATATTATAAATTTAGTTTTAAATATAGAACCCAAATTACATTTAAAATTAACTATGTTATTACATGCTATATGCACAGTACAATGTAAAACAACTGATGAAAAAGGCATAGATTATTTTCATAATCATGAAGAATTGTCTTCATATAAAGCTAAAAAAATTTTAAAAAGAATGAAATATGATAACAATACCATAAATAAAGTTAGTATATTAATAAAATATCATAATAGGAAAATTGATAGTAATAAATCTATAAGAAAATTATTAAGTTTAATTGGTGAGGATAACTTTAGAGATTTATTAAAAGTTAAAGAAGCAGATATAAAAGCACAAAATCTTAAATATTATCATGAAAGACATAATAAATTAATTGAAATAGAAGCGAGATTAAATGAAATCCTTTCTAAAAATCAATGTTTTTTATTAAAAGATTTAAAAGTTAATGGACGTGATTTATTAGAACTGGGATATAGCGGGAAAGACATTGGTGATATTTTAAATAATTTACTTGAAAAGGTCTTAGAAAATCCAGACTTAAATGATAAAAATAAATTGATTAGTATAATTAAATAAGTGAAACTTTCATTTCATTAATATACCAATCTATTATTAAAATAATTCCTCATATAAATAACTTAAAATAAACTCTTTATATGAGGAATTAAGGAAATTTGATTTACACTAGTAAAATTCATACGCAGAATATTTCTTAGTTTTTTAAATTTAAAAATTTCAACTATGTTTTAAATTTACTTAAACTTATAATTTTATACTATACATATATAAATATCAATAAATTATCCATGAAATATAAAAATTAATACATGAATGAATTAAATTGAAATTTAAGTCGAAAATTCTACATTTTAAGGAAAATATGTTGAAAAACAATATGAACTCATATAAAATCATGTATGGAATCTATTTAATACAAATATATGAGCGCTCACATTTGTATTTAAGATAAAATTAAAGAACAAAATATTTTCCAAAATTACGGAATTGTAAATTCAGAGCTTTTGTTACAATATTTTCAGTTTAATAACTTAAAAATAAATATACTTTCAAATGTACATAAAATAATTTTTGATGAAGATATAAAAATCCATTTTTATCAACATCTTGAGATATACGTATATTTTTTATACTAAAATAATACCTACAAAGGAGGAATAGTTGCATGTTAAAAAAAATACCTCAAATATTAACTGTGGCAGTATTAGGAATTTCATTTATGGGATCTAATCCTGTATATGCTGTTTCTAAAAATACTAAAAGTAATAAGTCATATGTTAATCAGTCAGTAAAAAAGCAAGATTCAAATGGACAAAAAGTAACTATCTTATATTATTGTGATGCCGATAATAATTTAGAAGGTGCTTTAATGAATGACATTGCAGAAATGAAAAGAGGATATGTAAATAATCCTAACTTAAATTTAATAGCATTGGTAGATAGAACTCCTAATGAAAGCAATGATTCAACTGCTTTAGGAGAAAACTTTGAAGATACTCGTTTATATAAAATTGAACATAATAAAGCTATAAGATTAGATGGCGGAAAAGAATTTCCAGAAATTAGACTAAATGGTTCTTATGAAGCCAATATGGGAGATCCACAAACTTTAAAAAAATTTATAGAGTTTGGTAAATCTCATTATAAAGCAGATAAATATGTTCTTATAATGTCCAACCATGGTGGCGGAGCAAAAAATAAAAACAATAATAATGAAAGACTAAATAAAGCAATTTGTTGGGATGATAGTAGTTCTGATGGAGATCAACCAGATTGTTTATATATGGGAGAAATATCAGATAATCTAACTAATAAACATTCAGTAGATGTACTTGCTTTTGATGCCTGTTTAATGGGAACAGCAGAAGTAGCATATCAATTTAGACCAGATAATGGAGGCTTTTCAGCAAAAACAATGATAGCTTCAAGTCCAGTAGTTTGGGGTCCAGGATTTAAATATGATAATATATTTGCTAGAATAAGAGAAGGCAATATCATCTCAAATGAAGATGATTTAACACTTGGTGGAAAAGAAAAATCCTTTGATCCTAAAACAATTACAAATGAACAAATAGGTGCTTTATTTGTTGAAGAACAAAGGGATTCAGTTAAAGAAGCAAGACGTAATGACCAACAATTAAGTTGTTATGATTTAAGCAAAATTAAAAATCTTAAACAATCTTTTGATAAATTAGCTGTTAATTTAAGCAAAGAGGATAAGAAATTTGACATTGAAAATTTAAGAGGAACAAGAACAAGAGTAAATCTAATACATTATTTTAATGAAAGAGATCAATTTGAGTGGATAGATTATCCATACTTTGATATATATGATTTATGTCAGCAAATTACTTTAAGTTATAATTTTAATAGAGAAACTAAAGCCCTTGCATTAAATGTTATGAGAGATATAAATGATGTTATACTTTATTCATTTGGTGGATCAAAGTTTAATGGAACAAATGGATTTAAAGAGGGTAAAAATGGATTAAGTGTATTTTTACCTGATGGAAATAGAAATTACATTAGTCGTTATTCTATAAGACCAATACCTCATTGGCAAATTCAAAGTTGGTACAATTCTATTGATACCGTAGCATCTGGATTAAATAATCCATATGGAAAATTAAGCTGGTGTAAAGATGGACAAGATCCTAGAAAGAATTCAGTTGGAAATTGGTTTGAACTTCTAGATTCTTGGTTTGATAAAAGTAACGGTATAGATGGTGGAGTAAATCATTATCAATGGTAATTAACAAATATTCATTATAAACACATATAAAAACCCCAAAAACACATATGAAAATTCCCAAAATTCCAAAGTTTTAAAATAAAAAAATCCTGTAAAAGAGATTATTAAAAATCTATTTTACAGGATTTTTAGTATTAAATTTTAAAAAGAAACTTAATACTTGAATATATAATGACTCATTTTCACAAGGTATCATATAAATCACTTTAATTCAATAGTTTATGTTATATTTATTTTTCTTAATTATTAAATACTATAATACACAAAATGTATATTAAAAAAACAAATTATATGTTCAAAATATTAACAGATAATTTATATTATTATGAATACAATGTAATAATTACTAGTATAATAAATTGTACAAGCAATAAATATATAGGAGGACATTTAATATGATGAATAATATTAAATTGGGATATTCACATGATGATGATATATGTCAAGATCAGTCTCAGTGGATGGCTAATTTAAATGATAATAAACTACTTTCTAGTATATCAATTCCTGGAACACATGATACTATGTCAATTGGATGGGGTGGCGATATATCTCAAAATCAATCAAAAACTTTACGAAATCAACTAATTTCAGGTATTAGATTTTTAGATATTAGACTTGCTGCATATCCCAATTATTCAGATTTATTATATTGTTATCATGGATTTATTTATTTACACTCTACATTTAGAGAAGTTTTGGACATAGTAACTAGTTTTTTAAAAGAGCATCCAAGTGAAACGATATTAATAAGAATTAAACAAGAGTATACAAATGAAACTAACAAAGTTTTTGCATCTTTATTAAAAAAAATATTAGAAGATTCTAAATATTTAGACTATGTATTTAAAGGTAAAGGAATATATAATCCTAAACTAAAAGAATTAAGAGGAAAGTTTATAATTCTTCAAAATTTCGCTGGAATAATTGAGTATTTGTTATATACTCAAAATTTTAATATACAAGATGATTATTATATATCAACCAATTGGGGCTTATATGATAAGTGGTTAAAAATAAAACTTCAATTATTTACAGCAAATAATTTCTATCTAATGGGAACTAATACAAAATTTATAAACTATCTAAGTGGCAGTGGTGGGGTTTTTCCATATTTTGTTGCAAGCGGGCATGTTAATCCTGGTACTTATGCTCCACGTTTATCAACTGGTTTAACTGAACCTGCATTTCATGACTATTATCCAGATTTTCCTCGTGTTAATTGGTGCGGCGTATTTGCAACAATTGCTTTTGAAGGAACTAATAATTTAGCAATTACATATATAAATAAAATTAAACCACTATACGTTGGAATAGTAGTTTCAGATTTTCCTGGACAAGGACTAATAAATACTGTTATTAGCGTAAACTTTAACAAAAAAACTTATAAATAGTTATTTTTATATAACTAATAAAAAAGAATTTATAGTGATGGAAATATATAAATATGTATTAGCAGCAGCCGATAAGACTACAATAAAGAATACCAATGGCAAGAAAATTTATATAACTGAAATAGAATATATAAAACATTTATATGTAATCATAAAAGAACAGACTATGAATCTAAAAAAACATAGTTAAGTTGCTTAAATCAGTAAGAGTAATATCGCTTAAGATATTAAGAAAAAATCTATATTTTTTTCACACTATTTATACTATTGTTATATTTGCTAAATTTCAATATATATAGTATACTGTAAGAATGCTATAAATAAGATAAAGGTAGGTTTTAACAGCTAATGATTTTATAAAATATCAAAATTTAATAGGTAAGTTAAGTAATGTAGAAGTACGAATATGGTATATTTATCATGATAAAAATATCATAAATAAAATTGATAAATCATTATCCTTAAAAGCTCAAGCTATGCAAGCTCATTCTTTAAGAAATAAGTATCGAACACAAGCCCGAAAATTAATGAAAGATAGAAAACTTGCACAGTATTTAGATATAAACAATTATAACTTATCTTTTGAATATTATGAAAATAAATATTTAAAACAAGGTTATAAACATGATTCTCTTTATGAAAAAATTCTAGATAGTTCAACTAGATCAAATAAATTTGTAAATAAAAGCTTGGGAATAATGTAGTACTTAACATTAAACAGAGCCTCCAAAAATTGGAGGCTCTGTTGTTAACTTAACTTTTCTAGTTTTTAATTCTTTGAATTAATTGTTGTAGTTCCATCACTAGTAGAAATGGTTATATCTTTTACCTTAAATCCAGGAACTTCTTGTGTTTTAACATTTTCTACTTTAACATTTGAATCTGCTGAACGTTCAGATTTTTCTTTATTTAATGGAACTTCTGTTCCTTCTTTAACTATTGCTTTAGATCCATCTACATTATTAAAGACACCGGATATTACTCCTCCATAATATAAATTGTTAAGATTATAATATGCATTACTAAAGCATTTTCCGTAGTTAGTATCTATCCACTTCCAATCCCAGTTTGAATATCCATTAATATCTTTATGCTTGTATAAATCTGCAAGATGTTCTACTGCACTCATATTATTTTTTCCACCAAATTTAAATGAAACGGTTGGCCTATCTTTAGGATGATCTTTACGTGCATTTCCTGAGTATTTTAAAAATCCAGTAAATTCTATATCATATTCCATATATATTGTAGCATCATATGGAACATCACATTTTTTTCTTAATACATCTAAATAAACAGTTTTTTTACTATTTGGAGATATTGTTGTAGTATATGAAACACTATCTTGTTTAGTTTCAGTATTATTAGTTGATGTTGACCATCCTTGCTCTGAACTAAAATCAAAGCTTGTCTCAATTTTATTATTTATTAATGCAATATCTACAGAAAATGTTGTTTTTACCCCAATTTTTTCTGAAAATTTGAAGTTGTCTGTTTTAGATTTACTTTGACTAGATATGTAATTAAAATTTAATGATCCTTTACCTTCAGTATTATTTGGATTTATTACTTCCATACTTTTAGATGTTAATGGTTCTAAATTTGTCACTTTAGGAGTTCCTAAGTGTATAGAACTATCATCTATAATAAATCTTACATTTGTTATTTTCATAGTAAGTCTTTCATTTGCACGCCATCCCTTTGCATAAGGATCATTTTCATTATATCTACTAGTTAAATAGTAAACAGGTTTTGAATTTTCATAAGCCATTCTAAATTCAAAACCATCACCAACACTTTTTGAAGCTGTACCTCCGCACCAAGCAAATCCCATAGAATGCGCAACTGTAGCCCAATTACGTATAAAAGTAGAATCTTGAATGATTTTAGCTTTTAAATCATCATCGTCCTGATAACCAAATAAAATAATCTCAGGTTTTATATTCGACATTTTATAATTTGAAGAATAATTACTTGAATAAGCAAAAGCTTGGACATGTGGTACTACTGTTAAGCACTGAATAGCAATGAATGATGAAAAAAGTGTTTTTTTGATAATAGATTTTTTTAGCATGTGTATGCCCCCTTTTTATATTTTTTGAAAAATTATTATATAAATAAAATTTCTTCTAAAATTTTAACATATAATGTACAAATTGTACATGCATATTTTATAAAATATTCATACTTTTTTATAAAATATAATTATTCTTAATTATAGGTCATTTTAAGTGCGTATTAAAAAACTTTCAAAAATATAAAAAGTAAATGCGTTAACACCCTGAATATTATACATTTTAAATATATTTTCTAAAATTTATTTTGCTATTAACCCTATTAAATTCATTTATTAAGATATGATAAAAGAACCAACTTAACATGATGTTCATAGCATTTTTATATTTAGATTTATCTTTAAAAGATTCTATATTTTTTGCTTTAAGCATGTCTACATAATATAGCATACATAGAACAATTTATTAATCCCAATATTTAGGGGATATACCTTTAGTTTTTTTAATATTAATACCAAGTTTATTAAATACAAGATTAATAGTTTTAAAAATTTTAGAATATATGTAGAATAATTAGTGTAAAAACAAATTAACCTATGTCCCTTTTTTAGAAACAATAACTATTCTATATTCATTTTATTTTTAATGAAAAATATTCTTATAATATATTATTAATTAATAACCGTATTTATATTAAATACATATTATAGAATAGCAAGAGAAATCTTGACTAATTTTTTTAGGTGATATAAATGTTTACAAATGCTAATTTATGTTATAAACCAATGCCATATATGAATAATTATGTAAATCTCGGAGGATACCAGATAAAAGTTTCAAATGAATCTGGTTTACCTATAGTTTTAAAATTAAAGTATTCATTAGCTGGTATGACTAATGAAGTTACTAGTCCTAATATAGAATATGGTTCTCAGTACTCAACTGAACTGCCACAAAAATCAAGTCGAATTACTATTACTCTTTATGATAATTCTAATCCTGAAGATCCCACAGTAATTTATACAATACCATTATTTTATCCTAGAAATGCATGCTATCACGTATCAGGTACTAGTTCATCATCTAGTGTTAAAGAAGTTCCATGTTCATCTTTAGATTCTTCCCAAAATATATACAATAATTGTTGTTGCTGTTGTTATATGTGTAATTGTAAATAATAACTTTTAAAATTAATTTACCTATATTCATAATGGGTGACGAGTTTAACTCGCCACCCAAAATAATAAAAGAAAATCTTTTCTATTGTAAAATAATATTTCTATCTAGTTACAATATTAACATTTAAAAATCGTAAAATAGTATCTATTTTACTATATACACTAATACTTTCTGTTCCACCTACAGTTAAACCTAATACTTCTTTATTTTGATTTAATAATACAGAGCCACTATCTCCATTTTCAGTCATTTTAGTTGTTGTAATTTGTTCTGCAAATTTAAAATTTTTTTCACCAAAGGGAATTTTAATTGTAACATCTAGAGCATTTACCTGACCTATTGTTTCCTCAGAAGTTCTCCCAACTTTTATTACATTTTGATTTAAAAACGCTTCTCCGTGACCTGTAGGTATACCTACATAATAAATTATAGGAGTTACAAATCTCCTATTAGATATACTGATTAAAGATACATCTACATAATTTACTGTTTTCAGAAAAACATTGGATTTTCCTAGTTTAATAAATTTATAAACTTTACCAATTATATCTTCAGGTGCTCTTCCACCATCTTCTAGACTTGGTTGCATAACATTAGCACCCTCTTCTAAAATTTCATTAATTATTGCATGATTACAGGTTAAAATATACTCTCCTTTGCTATCATGTACTAAACATCCTATTGATGCTGTATTTCTTATAACTGTAGATCCTATACTATAGCCTCCCGGAGCTGGTCTTACTCTTCCAGTTAACGATTGAAATCTAAAATTACCACTTTCAACTACATCAGTTGGAATTCCTTTATATAATTTAGGAATTAAATCATTTTTATAAAGACAATGTTTAGGAAGTTTTTTACATACAAAAATTATAATACATTCTTGATGTGTCCTAAATCCATTTTTTATTTTATATCCACGACCAACTCCCACTACATTTAATTTATCTAAAAAGTAATCAGCTTCATTATTACAAATAAAAGATATCTTTTGAGAATAATTGCATTGCATATAAACACCACCATAAATTATAATTATAATTTATAATATGTACTTAGTATAGAAAATGCCAGAATTAAAAGACTTCTAGGCTAACATTATTAATATAGCCCTAATAGTTTATTATAAAAAGAGCCTAGTCTTTTACCAGGCTCATACATATTAATATTGTAACTCTATTCAATTTATATAAAATAAAATTCTCATTAAATTAGCACATTTCTTTCTAACTTATCTCAATAGTATTATTACCAACATTTAAATAAACTCCTATTTGTTTATACTTAGCTGGATTTGAACCATCCGTAGTGTCAAAAGTATATTCTCCCCAATAAACTTCATTTAAAAATATTCTAGCTGTTTTTTCAGCATTAGTAGCTGAGTACTTTATTGAAAGATTATAATCTCCAGTTCCAGGAGCATTTATATTAAAATTTAATTTTCCTAATCCATATGCAATACCACTTACTAATCCACCACTAACTACTTCAGCGGTACCCATTAAAGTAGTATCTTCAGCATCAATAGTTTCATTAAAAAATTGTTGAGTAAATGTTACTTCGCCTATATGAGGACCTGGAGCATTAGGTGAATTATAAAATTTAACACTATTGATACCTTTATTTAGATTAATATTCACTTCAAGTAGCTCACTATTGGATATTTCCTAATCAGTAGTTTTAGGAAAAGTATAACTCGTACCAGTATCTGTTCCGTTAACATCTATCTTAACTATTGTATTACTATCTCCTGATAAATACCTTATAACTAGGTTATATACTCCAGCATTAGTAACAGTCACAGGAATAACTATATACCCTCCATTATTGCCTATTCCTCCAACATATCCATTTGAAAGTAAGCTAGCGGGACTTACTATATTCCATGAACTTGGCTGGAGTGTTATTGAAGATGGTATTTCTGTATAAGTGAAAGCTAAATTTCCTATCTGTGGACTAGAACTAATATTGTTATATAGTGAAATAGTGTTTTCTCCTACAACTAAATCAACTTCAACAGTAATAGTAAGAGCATTTGACTCTTGCAAATCAACTGTTTGAGAAAAATTATAGGTATTTTCATCTCCATTAATATCAACTATTAACGTGGCATCACTATATTGTGAAAGATACTGAATTGTTAGATTATATATACCTGCTGTTAAAACATTTATATTAAGAATTGCTTTAGATGTTACCAAGCCAAAACCTTGAACAAATTTTCTATTAGATGTTATACTAAGATCTCCATATAATGTTGCTGTAGTTGCACTTATGCTAATTTCAGGTACATATCCTAGAGATGTTACTGTAAAAGAATCATATTTAGGTCCATAAATTATTTCATTGGTGCTTGGTTGTAAACTTAAATCCATTGTAATTTCATCTTGTGTATTTTCAATAGTTTTACTTATAGATTGCCCAAGAATAAATTTACTTCCCTGTATATCCATAAATTTATCATATCCTTATTTATCCTTTTAATTATATATAATTTTACATCATTTGTATTATATTACATTTTTATTTCTAAATTTTAATAATAAACTTAAAAATAACTCATTATCCTTTAAAAATCGCCAACTTCTTATTACTATATTAAGACAACATAAGAGTCTGCTCTAATACAAAATAAATAAAATTAATAACTAGCTTATTTTTATAATATTACCATCTGAATTCAATGGAATTGTTATTGTTTTGTACTTAAATATCTGCCAATCATCTGTTGTTTCGAATACATATTCTCCTCCTACTTGTACACCATTTACCAATAATCTAGCCGTTCTTCCTGGAATAGTTGATATATATCTTATTATAAGATCATAATTTGCTTTACAAGGTAAAGAGTTAGTATCAAAAGTTATAGAACCTAAACCATAACCTATTCCTGAAACAAGTTCATCATTTATTTTGGCAGTGCCAGTTAATGTAGTATTCTCAGCTTCAATGGTTTTATAAAAGAATACTTCTGTAAATGTTAAAAGTCCTATCCACGGACCTGGAGAATTAGGCGAATTGTAAAATTTAACAGTATTCTCTCCTTTATTTAAACTTATAACGACGTTAAATACACGAGCACTTGATACTTCCCAATTACCTGTATTAGGAAAAGTATACGTTTTTCCAGTGGATACTCCATTAACATCTAATTTCAATATTCTATTTATATAATGTGTTTGATCTCCAGAAAGATATTGAATTCCAAGAGTATATATACCAGCTTTAGAAACGTTTATAGTACAAACAACATATCCTCCCTTATCTCCTATAGCTCCAACATATCCATTATCAAGTTGAAAAGCAGGTTTCACTATATTACATGTCCTTGATTGAATTTCTACAACCACTGGTCTTTGATGAAATGAAAATTCTAAATCACCAATCCAAGGACTTGCAATACGATAATTGTTGTAAAATTTAATAAGAGATCTTCCTTTAGGTAAATCAAGAGAAACAGTAAGTGTTCTAGCACTTGATACTTCCCAATTAGTAGTTTTTGGAAAATTATAAGTTACACCTGTTGGAACTCCAGCAATATTTATTAATAGTGTTGTATTTTTATCTCCTGAAAGATACTTAATATTTAAATCATACTGTCCAGCTACCATTGTATATATAATAAGATTTACCTCAGATGAATATGAAGTACCAAGCCCCTGAACAAATTGCCCATTTAGAACAATAGTAACACTATTTAATCTTCCTTTTGTTGCGTTAGTTCTAATTGGAGGTATATATCCCAGAGATGCAATTGTAAAGGAATCATACTCAGGACCTAGAAGTAATTGTCTTGTATTAGGCTGAAGTGACAAATCCAATCTTATTTCATCGTCTTGATTTGAAATTATCTTACTTATAGACTGACCTAGAATATATTTATCTGACTGTATATCCATTTTTAATCATACTCCTACATATTTTAGGAAGAATAGATTTAAGATTTTATATATATTAATATAATATATGATAATTTACTGTATTTTGACAAAATTTATCAACAAAATAAGACTAAATTGTAAATATATTTAAATAATATAAATAATAAACTATTTTGTATTTCTGTTAATGTAACATTATAAACACTAGTAATATATCAGTTTAAATATATAGCCTTTAATCCAGAAGGAGTAATTTGAAATTCTGTATTATTCATATTACTAGTAGATATTCCATTTGAATAATCTTCATTTCCATTTATTACTTTCCCTGTTATTATTAAAGCACCCTCTTTAGTACCTTGAGGATCAGAACACCAAAGTTTAATTTTATCACCATATTCAAATTTAAATCCATTTATAGGATTTAGTTTACTGCTACCACTTGTATCTTTACCAATAACTTCAACTGATAATTTTTGAACCCCAGTAACACTAATTACTTGTATCCTAAAAAATGCATTTCTTGCTCCATGGAAATAAGTACCTGGGTAGTTTCTTTGTAAAGTTAGAGTTGTATTAGTGACATTAAAACCAATTATTATTATTTTTCTATAATCATATCCTCTAACCACAATAGTATTTAATGATAAAGTATTTCTTATTTGTAAAACACTTTTAATTGGATATATTTCACCATTTTCAGTAATAGAAACTGGAATGGTTAAAGATAAATATTCTAAAGATGTCATAGTTATAGCATAATTTCCTATTGGAACATCCGAAAATACATATTGTCCATACTCATTAGTATAAACTAATGATATCAAAGTATCTGAAGATCCTGTAGTTTTCGAAAACAATGACACAATAACTCTATTAATAGGATTATTAGTTATTGAGTCAGTAATGCGCCCAGCGACTATAGCAAGCCTTGATGATGTACTTGAAGTTAACATAAAATTAACTGTATAGTGTAAATAATTCTTTAAAACTAATAAATTTCCTTGATTTAAATTCATGCCTTGTGCTATGGCAAATAAATAATAGTTTCCTTGTGCGATATTATCTAAAAAATATTGTCCACTAGTATTAGTTATTGTATGAACTATTGGTTCATAGTTTTCAGTCATTAGTTTTATATATGCTCCCTCTATAGGATCACTAGACTCATTAGTTACAGTTCCACTAATATTTGCACCTATAATATTATTTGTATTTGGTTGAAGGGTTAAGTCCATTCTTATCTCTTCCCCAGGTGATACAATAACCCCACTGGTAGACTGAGCTAAATCATATTTATCTTTATTTATTTGAACCATACTTCACCCTCCTATTATGCATTTATATAAAAATAAGGATATTACTTTATTTGACAATTTATAATATGAATCAAATATTCTTAAAAATCTGTACTAACACTTATATTTATTGTTTTATTATTTCTTTAATTTTAATATATGCAATTGATTAACCTATTTGTAAAAGAATATATTATCCAATTTATACTTTTAATTATTTAATTAAAATATTTTTATCTTTCCAATGTGTGTTGAGTAAACATATAATTTATGATAAAATTCCTTATAATTTAATTAATAATTCAATATATGGTGAACTAAATAAAAAAATCTATACCTATTGATAGAATAGCTAAAATGCTTAATTAGGACAAACATACTATGTATAAATATCTTAATGAAAAAACTACTGAAATAAATCCACCACTTGGAAATTAAATTCATATATAGATTGTATTAATAGCTTAATACAAGTAGATTTAACTTCAAAAGCTATATATTTATTGAGAAATAAAAGACATGGTATATACAGGCTAATTATACTCAATACTAGTGTATGTAAAGAAATTTTTAATATATAAAATTTCTAGGAAGTATAAACTTTTACCCTAAATGTTTACTTATTTTATCGCCTAGAATGTAGATTAATTTGTTTTTATGCAACTCAACCTACATTCCCTTTAATACAAAAAATTCTTTAAAGATTTAAATAAAATATGCCCTAACAGAGATAGTTTAATCTCTATTAAGGCACATTTTTAACTAAAATAGTTTTATTAATACTAATAATTTATGTATATTCCTTTTTATTCTCTTATATTTATAACTAATATAGTTTTATTAATAGTTTCTGTTACTTTAAATTACAAGAGAACTTATAACGAATATAAACTTATTAATACATTATATTACAGTAATATTTTCTAAAATGCAACTCTTCATTTCTAAAATAACATAGTTTTTTTTAAATATTCTAAATATCCATTAAATGCATTTTTTATGGTCCCTATTTCAATATCATCATAATATTTTAGTTCCTCTTCAAGTTTCCCTTTTAATCCTTGAAAATTTTCATTTAATATTCTACTACTAACCCCTATCCATATCTTACTATTTCTAAAATCATCATATTCTTCTATTACTTCTTTAATTCCGTCTATATTTATTCCATCTTTATTTATTAATCCTTGAAACACATTATTTCCCCACTTATATTCACCTAATATAACAACTTTAGGCATAGTATCTGTTAGATAGTTTGATTGATTAGATTTTAAACTTAAATATTGCAAACCTCTTAGAGCAGTTTTTATCCTATTAAATTTCTCTTCTTTTGATAACTCTTCTTTAACATCTAAAACCTTAGCTTCTTTTATAGAATAATCTCTAAATTCCGTAGTATCATCACTAATGTTAAATTTAGCAGTTTCATTTATATTAAAATTACCTAGTCCCACTAATATATCTGAATAAGTTTCCAACTTATACGGCATGCTCTCATTCTTAGCTTTGCATACTCCAAATTCCCTATATATTCTTCCTGTGTTAACTCCTATTATTCCATTTAACATAAAATTAGCTTTTCTTTTCTTAGTAATATTTCTAGTATAATTTTTTTTATTAACTTTATATAATTTCTTCATTTCATCATCTAATTTATTGTACTCTTCCTCAGTAATCTCCTCTTTGCTTGCTAACATCATACCAAAAATATCTTCATTTACAAATCTTGCAGGATGTGAAGATGATACTATTTGACTACCATTCTTTTTATATGTTGAAATTTCATATCCTTCATTTTGCATAAAATCTTTGATATTCTTCTTTACACAAGGTGCTGATACATATGCTTTTTTATTTATTTTCTTAGTAAAAGTGATATTGTCATTACCTCCTGCATAACCTTCAACATCTTTATAACTTCCATTTAGTCTACTATTCAACCCTTCTATTGCATAGATTATATTTAAAAATCTATTATTATTCATCTTACCTTTCCTCCAATAATTTATACTATATATTTAAATTCATAAATGCTATTATCATTCTATTTTTTGTACTTTTAAATTCTTTAAAATCAACTAACATATCATATTGATCTAAGTCAAATAAATTTTTATTTTTATTATTCACATATATATCATTCCACTTTATTAATAATTCTTCAAACTTATTAAAACTATCTACCTCTTTTAGTTCTTTAATTTCATCTATATCATTTATTTTATATACTTTCTCGCATACTTTTTTAATTAATTGTAATTTTTCTTTTTTCAATTTACTGTATTCCTCCTCAATTTCATTAAGTAAATTCATTGAAATATTTTCTACATAATTACTTCTTAAATTTCTTAAAATACAACCTATATAATCATTTTGTAATCTTCTAGTAATTAAATCTTTAAAAAATCCTAATCTTTCAAACTCATCTCTTAATGCTTTATTGGTAAGAGTACTTATAAATTTTAAATCCTTCCTTGATATTAAATTTTCTTCATAACTCTCATTCTGTGCAGAGTTTATAAAACTAATTGCTTCTATATAACCATCATATTTGTTACCTTCATCTACAACCTTTTTAATAGTTTCAGTAATACTTTTTATACTATTTATCTTTTCTTTACATTCTTTGGCACATATAGCAATATTATTTTTTACTTGTATTTGTTTATCGTAAGTATAATCATTCATAAATTCATGATTATCACTGTTATATAATATTATTTTATCCCCTACTTTTTCGAAATTAAATATACTTATCATAGACAAATATAAGCAAATAGGACATATATTAACCATTTGAAGGTTGTTAATATAATTTATAAATGTATTTGCGTGAATATGTGGCATCCAACATCTAGTAAAAGATTTTATATAATTTATATCAGCATTTAATTTAATATGTTTTTCACCACATATACTGCAATATTCATCATTTCCTATATTATTTAATATTAGATTATATTGATTCAGAACTTTTTCATATCTTGTTTCTCTTTCTTTTTTAGTTTCTTTATCCTTTTTTAATCCTTGAGTATAGGCTGAATTCTGAAATCCCATACTTACATTTTTTTTATAATATACACAATTTACATATTGCTCAAATCTTTTAGCAAATATATTAGTACTATTTTTTATATCTTCTAATGTAATCTCATTAACTTCTTTATTGATTTCATTTCCTAACACATATAATCCATTATCTATAAATACATTATATGTTCTTTCCACTCTATTCCCCACCTGTAATATAATTTAAAAGACCTAAACCCATGCTACTATTTTGCCCTAGTCCACAATAATACGCTACTTTTTGCATATCCTTATCACATTGAATTAGTATTTCAAAATTACTATACCCTTGTATATAACCATTTTTAATTTTTATTGACTTTTTCTTAACTTTAAACATATTTTCAATCATTAACTTTAACTCACCACTATATGTTTTTTTATATATAATCTCATATTTTCTTTTTAAATTTTTCTTAATTGCATTATAATATTGAAACTGATAGGGATTTAAAAATTTAACTGAACCATTTTCCCATATACTTTCTACTATTGGTGTAATAGCCTTATAAATATTTATTTTATTAAATTTAACTTTTCTATCTTCCTTAATTGCAATAACTTTAAAAATAATATTATTTAAATTAATTTTATGATTAATACATAACCCCTGTAATATTGCATTCATAGGATCTTTATATCCAGATATAATTAATACTACTTCATCATCCTTATTAATATTAATACCTTTACTATCCATTTTTTGATTATTAAATAACATCATAAAATTTATTAATTTAAATTTCTTTTTCTTTTCATCATTGCTTCTAAATCCTTCATTATGTAAAAACTCAGCAAACTTTGCATCATATAATAACATTTTATTAAATAAATTAATTGATAAAGGATAATTCCAATTATAATCTAAAACACCGTTACTTTCTGATTTTAATATTATACTTTTCCTTGATAACATTCTATATCACCTACCCCTTTATATTGCCAAAGTTGAATTCCTTCTTCTGTATCTTCAAGCATATACTTAGCTATAAATTCTTCATTTAATCTAAATAACTCTGTATAATAGTCGTAATATCCTTTATTCTTATTGTACATAGTTTCTTTATTAATTCTTTTTATTTTCCCATTACCTATATTTTTAGGAGTCCATTGATTATATCCCATACATTCTTTAAAAGTTATATTTTCTTTTTCAAATTTACATTTAGCTAAACAATTTGTTTTTCCTAAATTTAAAATATCATTAATTTGAATTGGAACATCTAAATTTGTATAAATTGTAATAGTAGGATTAACTAAATATTCAATAAAACCTATATCATGTTGAAATCTATCACCTTTAGTCAATGTTATATTTAAATTAACCTCTTTGTATATTGTAATTACATCTTTGAAAATATCTTCATATCGACATATATATCCAAATATAAAATCCTTAATTTCTTTACCATATACATTTTTTAATATACCAACTATAGTTGATATAGGAGGAACTGTAAAAGTATTTTGATTTTTTCCATTAATTCCATATTTAAAATGCGCCATTGTTGATGTTAATATTACTTTACTAAATTCCATTACTTTCATCCCCTTTTTGTTTTATCATTATACTATAACTATGGAATTTATAGGTTATTTTTCAATATGATTATTAATTTATTCATATTTTTGTATTTTCCTGTAAAATAAATCTGTTTTTAATTCCCTAACTATCCTATACATTAATTATCTGAATATTTGTAAAGATTCTACATATACACTTTTATTAATAATTTTTAGTTATTATATTTAAATATATTTTCTTTATTTAAATTATGTATTTTTTACTCATATTAAAATCTAGATTATTATAAATAAAATAGTACCTATAAATTAGACACTATTTTTTATATATCTAATCTATAGGTACCATTTTAAATAATTTTTTAATCTAATACTTATTGCAAAAATATTATATAAAATATTATTTACATAACCTAAATTTTATAAAATTACATTTTAAATTTATCTACTTCTTGTTGTAATTTATCTGTACTTTCTTTTGATTTTAAAACTTCCTGCATAACATCTTTTGATTTATAATTTACTTTACTAACTCTATCTGCTATATTTGTGGTTCCAGAAGCACCATCATTAGCTGCCACAGCTACGTTATTTATAGCTCCTAAAACTTCTTGAACTGAAGATAAAAGTTCCTCAGAAGTAGCACTAATTTCTGATACTAATTCATCTATAAATTTAGCATCTTCATTATATTTTTCTGAAACATCTAGCATAACCTTATAATCATTAATAACATCTTTAGATACAAAATCTAATAAATTAGTAGCATTAGTAGAAAGATTATTTACTGAAGATATAACATTTGTTGTTACAGATTGTATTTTAAGCACTGTATCTTTTGATTGCTCTGCAAGTTTTCTTATCTCTTCAGCAACAACTGAAAATCCCTTTCCATATTCACCAGCCCTTGCTGCTTCGATAGCAGCATTTAATGCAAGTAAATTAGTTTTTTCTGTTATCTGCATTATAGATTCAGACAATATATTGATTTCATCAACTACCTTTGAATCTTCTATTGCTTTCTGAAGTTCATCTTTTGTATGAAGAAGTATGTTAGTAGCTTTTTTTTGTGCAATATTAGTATTTTCTTTAATGACAGTTGCCCTTTTATTAATTTCATTAGCGGCAGCAACACCTTTTTCAGATCTTTGAGCTATAGAATTAATACTTACTTCCATTTGTTGTGAAGTTGCTGACATTTCTTCAGATACTGCTGAGGTTTCTTCCATACTTGCGGCTAATTCTTCTGTAGTTGCAGATATTTCTTGTAAATCACTATCTAATATCTGAACATTCTCTACAACGTTATTAACTTTTTGTTCAATAGCTGATGATTCATTTTTAATACTCACCACTAAATTTATTAAAGAATTTTTCATATTGTTAATCCCATTGGTTATTATTCCTATCTCATCTTTTCTGGACAATAGTTCACAGTCAAGTTCTTGGGAAAAGTTTCCACTTGCAAGTATTTCTAAATGCTTAGAAGATTTTATTATTGGACTTGTAATTTGCTTTGTTATGATATTAATTAAAATAACTGTTAAAATTAACATAAATATCGAAATCACTACGATTATAGCAGATATTCTTCTAGCACTTGATAGCAATTCATTTTCTGACATAAAAGATGCTAAAATCCAGTCTGTGTTGTTTAGTTTATATGTACTACCAATATATTTCTTTTTATTAATAGTAACATGAAAAGAATTTAAATCTTTTGACAATGCTTTTTCAATTCCAGGTATGTTCACTTCTTTTATATTTTTAAAATTATTAGAAGAATTATTTCCATCTGCCATAACCATTCCTTTATTATGTATAAGCATAGAAAAACCTGTTCTTCCTATCTTCATTTTATTTAACATATTACTAATAACTGATTGTTCAACATCAATTCCTATTGTACCTAATACATTTCCATTTGAATCAGTTAGGGAACGTACATTACTTATAATCATTGAACCAGTATCATCTTTATATGGAGCTGTTCTTATTATAGTTCCATTTCCTTTTAAACCTTTCTGATACCACTCCTTAGAAGTTGGATCATATTGTTTTGATATAGTACATTCTGGCCAATTTACAAAACCACCATATTTAGTAGCTAAATAAACATACATTGTACCTGGATGCGACTTTGCATATTGTTCAAATATATTATAAATTTCACGTTCAATTGTTCCATTTTTAGATGGTGTCATCTGTGTAGCTTTTGTAGTATTAATGTAACTAGTAATATTATCTTTATTTACTTGAATTATTAAAGGATTACAAGATAACATATTTATATTTTTATCTATTTGGTCATAAAAAATTTTAATAGAACGCTCAGCTAATTTCATCTGTTCTTGAGAATTGCTAATATAATCTTTTTTAACTTGAGTATTAACTTGATAACTAATAGTAATACCGACAATTCCCAATGCTAATATAATAATAAGTATGTTAATAACTAAAAATTGAGATTGAATACTTTTAAATTTTTTAATCAAAAAGTCACCTCCTAAATATGAAGTATATGTTTCTATTTAAACATTTTCACCTTAGAATACATTTCTTCACCTAATATCTTATGAACAGCACGACTATAATGCCATTCATCCCAAAAATAATATTGATCTTGATTATTACATGCTGGTTTAATTTTGGGATAAGTGCTTTCACACTCTTTTTTTAGTTCAACTAAACCATATTTGCTTGGATTTTTCATTATTTTATCACTAATTTTAGGGAGATCAAACATCATTATTTTTATATTTAAGTTCTTTTGTAATTCTTTTAAACTTTCAGGAAGTTTCTTATTTACACCATTTACAAAAGCTTCAGCAGATTTTGTTCGATTGTTAGTAATTTCATAAGGTACAAGTGATAAATCACTACTATTCACTACAAAAAATTTTTTAGCTCCAAGACCTGCTAATTTTTTAACAGCAGTATTTATATTATCTACAGCTTTATCTGCTATATTTTCAATTTTACCTGGCATAGAATAATCCATAAATTTAAAATAATCATTTGCAGAAGCAAAAATAAAATACAATGTATGAGAATCTGCATTATCTGTTTTTAAACTTTTTTTAAATTTTTCAACTTGTCCTAATAACCCTGTATCACCTAAATAATCCATCCACTGACAGTAGTTTTTTTCTCCGGTAGTTGCTCCACCAGTAGCATAGTTAGTTAATGGTACATCTAACTTTTTTGCTAAAACTTCAACAGCTGTATTTCCATTTGAATATCTGCCATTCCAATACAATTTATCTGAAGGTTTTAAATATGCCTCCTTTGGTCTATTAGGATTATCCATAATTTGTGCGGAAATTTTTTTAGCCTGTCCATTATCTGAATAACTGTCTCCAAATGCAACTACTTGAGTAATTTTTTCACTAATTTTTTTTCTACTTTTTAAATACTTAGTTCCAGTAAAAACAATAATAACTGTTAAAATAATTGTAAACATAAATACAAATTTTTTTTTCATTATACTTCACATCCTTCATTAAATATTTGTTTAGTTTTATAAGTCATATGACAGAACATTTTATCTTTAGTATGATTTACAAAAAATATTCTCAAAATGTTACATTCTAAATTTTATAAATTTAGAGACTAAATTGATTTTAACCACAAACATATTATGTCACTTTTAGGAACTTTGTGCAATATTTTTATTAATTTTAGTGAAAAAAAGTATATTTTTGTATTATCTGTTTTTATCGAACTCAACTTGAAATTCTTCAAAAGTCATAATTCCTCTAAATACTTTAATACTATTAATAAAATTCTTTTTAAACAATTCTGATTCATATTTCTTTTCTTTAAATTCTTCCCATAATTTTAAGCTAGGCATTTCTACTCCTTCATTTTTTTCAAGTAACTTTAACTGTGCTATTTGAGTATCTACTTGAGCTTCTATATTAATTAAAGTATTTTCATAAATTATATTATATGTTCCCTCTTCTTCTTTTTTAAGTTTTTCTATCTCATCACTTACGTAATTATCATATGCATTTTTTAATATTTCTTCATGAGATAATTTACTATTCTCAAATTTCTTTTTTTCATTTTCCACAAATTCAACTATATCCTTATGACTTATATCTAAATTAACATTGCCCATTAATGCAAATCTTAATAGACCTGCTGAATTTTTTACTGATCCAGTATTTTTACTCTTTTGTTGTTGTAACCATATTATATATTTAATAATATCCCATTTATCATACTCACTATATAGTTGTTTTATTACTTTTCCATTAAAACCTATTTCTTCTAAGGTCCTATCTAAATTTTTAGGTATTTTCATCTCAAATTCTTCTTTTTTTATATTTTCTACTGCTAATTGTAATTGTTTTTCCTGATATCTTTTACGTAAACTATTAATTATATCTTCCTTTTTACCTTTAAAAATAAAATAAATACAATGTTCTTTTTTATTAATAATATCTTTATCACCATAAAAATAATCTGATATAATCCCATATTTCATTAAATTCTCAAGTGGCTTTTTTAGTTTCTTTTTTAAATCAGAATTAAATTTATATTCTATTGGAATTTTATTGGCCAAAACTTCAAAATTTCTTTTTATATAAGTTAACATTCCATTAATAGAATACTTATTTCCTTCAAGATATGTATAAAGTCCACGAGTTAATCCCGATGGTAATGTAAAATAAGTTTCAGAATTAAGATATTTAATAAATTCATGTTTTATATTGTCTATTACAAGACTATTTAATTGTACCCAACATTTATATTTCATATCTTGTTTTGATGATCTTTTCTTTTCTGAATTAAATTCATATTCTAATATTAAAGAAAGTCCTCTTTCTTTAGTTTTTATATACTCTTCATTTTTTTTATCATATATACTACCGTTAGAAAAAGAATAATATTGCGTATTTTTCAATTGTCTAATAGCATCTTGAATTTTAGCTATATTAGCACCACCAGTTGTTAATTTCATAAATTTAGCTAATTCATATAACGTAAAATAAAGTCTATCACTTTGTATATCAAACATATTTAATTGTTCATTGAAATTTATAGGACTTGTTTTCTTTATATATAAACCAACTATTCCATACCACACATCCATAGTAAATTTACGCGGTAGTTGCCCTGTTGTTAAAGCCAACATTTCCCTGGTCATCCCTTTACTATCTTTCCAATTAAAATATTTAGACTCACCTTCATCTATTCCATGAACATTTAATATATGTCTAACTTCATCTGTTATATTAGGATTATTTTTTATATCTTTAACTTTAACTGCTTTTGTACTTTGATTAAATAAAAAAAATGGTGCTTCTAATATATTTATATCCATAATAAAAGATTGTTTTTGCAAAGCTTTGTTTTTTTCATTCATGTATCATATCACCTACTAAATTTTTATTTACGAGGTTATTTATAAATAATGCCATATTTGTCCTAATAACCTCGTAGTATTTTTCTAATATAGCCTTATTTTGATATTATAGAATATGTTTTATAATTTATCTAGTAGTTTTTTGACTACTTTTATTTTTAACATAATTTTTCTCTATTTTTACCTCGTTCATTTTTCCAAATCTCCTCGTAAATCAGTTCCAGTAGCATATCGTAAATCAGTGCTAATAACCTCGTAAAGTTTTACTAGTAACCTCGTAAAGTTTTACTAAAAAAATCGCTACAGACCAGTTATACCAATGCCTTCAGAAAGTTTACTACAACAACACTATATTTATACTATTATTTGTTTTATTATACTTTATTTATACTATATAAAAATACAATACAAGTTTAACTAATTTTAACGTAATATGATATTAATAATTATAATAACAAAATTATATATACCTCTCAAATTACTCTTATTTGCTCTTAAATTGAATTTTAAGTAATAAGACAACCTAAGACACCTAATTATATTTTTAGAGGCTTCTAGGCTAAGATATGGCTTATATTTAATATCAACCTTTACATGATAGTATCATTTTTCATTATATGAGTTAATACAAAAATTAAATTTTTAATTTAATATGTTATAAATTTTAGTATTTTCATATATTTTCACATTGTTTTCCACAAAAATAATCTCTTCTAAGCTGTTTAAAATACTAGGATTAAAAAACTTATTCACATTATCCACAGATTTGTAATATATAATACTATTTTTTATGCTAATTAGAATACTTTTATAATTAAAGATGTATATAACTAAATAAGGTGATGTTTATGATTTTAAGTAAAAATAATACTATTACTAAAGAAAATAAATTACAACAAAATATATGTAATATATGTAATGGTGATTATAAATATTTTTTAAACAAAAGAAATGTAGTTGGATTAGGTCTTGGATATAAAGTAAAAAATGGATTTTATACTAATCAGTTATGTTTACAAGTATTTGTAAGTAGGAAATATTCTGAAAATGAGATAAACATTAAAGATAAGATTCCATCAATGTATAAAGGAATTCTAACAGATGTTAAAGAAACTGGATACTTTAAAGCTTGTTCTCTTAACAAAAAAATACGTCCAGTTTTAGGAGGATATAGTATAAGTGTATATAAGGGTAATGAAATTTATGGTACGGCAGGATGTGTAGTTACAAATGGAGTAAATAAATTTGTTTTAAGTACAAATCATGTTCTTACAAAAATTAATAAATTATATATGCACTTTCCTATTATTCAACCAGCTTGTGTTTATGGAGGTACTTATTCTGATACTATTGCAACTTTGCATAGATATATTCCATTGCATCTTTTTAATGGAGGAGAACCACCTATAAATTTAACTGATTGTGCATTAGGATTATTGACAAACGCTAATATAATGAATCCTGAAATTGCTTTTATAGGTAAAGTTACTTGTGTTAAAAGTCCTAAATTAGGTATACCTGTTAGAAAAGTTGGTGCAATGAGCGAACTTACAGAAGGAATTATTACAAGTATAAATGCAAATCATACGGTTACTTATACTAATGGTGAAGTAGCTTTCTTTAAAGATCAAATACTTACAAGTAATATGGCTGTAAAAGGAGATTCAGGGTCTATACTTATAGATAAAAACAACTGTGCAATAGGTCTTTTATTTGCAACTACTAATAATTTTACAGCATATAATCGTCTAACTACAGTATTAGATCAATTAGATGTTTGTTTAACAAATTAATTATATAAATTAATAAATTTCATACTAACATTATTAAAAAAATTAACATATAATACTATTATTGTACAATTTTTCGATTATATTAATCACAATACTTTTATAATTTGAAAGAATATATAAATAAACAAGGTGATATATATGATTTTAAATAAAAATAATGATTATACTGAAGAAAATAAATTACAACGAAATATATGCAATATATGTAATGGTGATTATAAATATTTTTTAAACAAAAGAAATGTAGTTGGAGTAGGTCTTGGATATAAAGTTAAAAATGGATTCTATACTAATCAGTTATGTGTTCAAGTATTTGTAGGTAAAAAACGTACATTAAATGAATTAAATACGAATGATATTATTCCATCAATTTATAAAGGAATTCCCACTGATATTAAGGAAACTGGATATTTTAAAGCATGTTCTTTTAATCAAAGAAAACGTCCAGTTTTAGGTGGATATAGTGTAAGTGCCAATGGAAGCGATCACATTTATGGTACAGCAGGATGTTTAGTTACAAATGGAGTAAATAAATTTGTTTTAGGTACAAATCATGTTCTTGTAAAAATTAATGAGTTACCTATAAATTTCAAAATTCTTCAACCAGCTTATATATATGGAGGACGTTCTTCTTTTGATACCATTGCAACTTTGCATAAATATATTCCATTACGTTTTATTAAAGGACAAGAACAACCTATAAATTTAACTGATTGTGCATTAGGACTATTGACTAAATCTAATATAATGGATTCTAATATTGCTTTAATAGGCAAAGTTACTTGCGTTAAAAATCCCAAATTAGGTACACGTGTTAAAAAGGTCGGTGCAACTACTGAACTTACTGAGGGAACTATTACAAGTATAAATGCAAATCATACGGTTTTTTATAGTAATGGTAAAGTAGCTTTTTTTAAAGACCAGATACTTACAAGTAATATGGCTATGGAAGGAGACTCAGGTTCTATACTTGTAGATAAAAATAATTGTGCTTTAGGTGTATTATTTGCAGCTGCTAATAATACAGCATATAATCGTTTAACTACAGTATTAGATCAATTGGATGTTTATTTACAAGATTAATAAATTGTATATTAATATGTATTTTACTATTGTTTAATATAATGTTTTGCATTAGTTTCATTGGAATAGTTTCATAATTAAAAGTATATATAAATAAATGAGGTGATGTATATGGTTTTAAATAAAAACAATTATGTTATTGAAGAAAATATAGCTCATATTTGTGATTGTGATTATAAATATTTTTTAAATAAAAAAAATGTAGTTGGGATAGGACTTGGGTATAAAGTAAAAAATGGATTTTATACTAATCAGTTATGTGTACAAGTATTTGTAAGTAAGAAATACTCTGAAAATGATATAAATATTAACGATAAGATTCCATCAATGTATAAAGGAATTCCAACAGATGTTAAAGAAACTGGATACTTTAGAGCATGTTCTTTCCGGGGAAAAAAACGTCCAGTTTTAGGTGGATATAGTATAAGTGGAAATATGAATAGTAAAAATAGTGGTACAGCGGGATGTTTAGTTAAAAGTGGATCTGCCCAATTTCTTTTAGGCACAAATCATGTTATTGTAAATCTTAACATGGAACCTATAGCAGCTCCTATTGTTCAGCCTTCTCTTGAATATGGAGGTTATACACCTACTGATACCGTGGCAACTGTGCATAAATTTATTCCATTACGATTTATTCAAGGAAGGGATAGACCTATAAATTTAACTGATTGTGCATTAGGATTATTAACTAAACCCAATATAATGAGTAATAAGATTGCTTTAATAGGTAAATTAAAGTGTGTCAAAAGTCCTAAACTAGGTGCACATGTTAAAAAAGTTGGTGAAACAACTGAACTTACTGAGGGAACTATTACAAGTGTAAATGCGTCTTTTATAGCTGCTTATGAGAATGATGAACTAGCTTTATTTAAAGATCAAGTACTTACAAGTGCTATGGGTGAGGCGGGAGATTCAGGATCTATACTTGTAGATGATAATAATTGTGCTGTAGGTCTTTTATTCTCAACTAGTGATAATGATACAGCATATAATCGTTTATCTACTGTTTTAGATCAATTAGATGTTTGTTTACCGGATTAATCATAAAGGTTATTAATTTATATACTAAGATTGTTAAAAAGTCTCCATAAATTAGAGGCTTTTATTTTTCATTGGAATATTTTCATAATTGCAATTATATATAAATAAACGAGGTGATGTATATGATTTTAAATAAAAACAATTATTTTATTGAAGAAAATAAATTACAAGAAAATATAGCTAGTATTTGTAATTGTGATTATAAATATTTTTTAAATAAAAAAAATGTAGTTGGTATAGGACTTGGATATAAAGTAAAAAATGGATTTTATACTAATCAGTTATGTGTACAAGTATTTGTGAGTAGGAAATATTCTGAAAATGAGATAAACATTAACGATAGGATCCCATCAATGTATAAAGGAATTCTAACAGATGTTAAAGAAACTGGATACTTTAAAGCTTGTTCTCTCAATAAAAAGATACGTCCAGTTTTAGGTGGATATAGTATAAGTGTAAGTACCAGTGAAGTAATTAACGGAACAGTAGGATGTTTAGTTGTAAGTGGATCATATAAATTTCTTTTAAGTACAAATCATGTTCTCACAAGAATCAATGTGCTACCTATGAAGTACCCTATTATTCAACCGGCTAGTGTATATGGAGGTTATGCACCTACAGATACCGTTGCAACGTTAGATAAATTTATACCAATACGTTTTATTAAAGGAGAGCAACAACCTACAAACCTAACTGATTGTGCATTAGGATTATTAACTAAACCTAATATAATGAGTAATAAGATTGCCTTAATAGGTAAAGTTTCTTGTGTCAAAAATCCTAAATTATTTGGAAATGTTAAAAAGGTTGGTGAAGCTACTGAACTTACTGATGGAATCATTACAAGTATAAATGCAACTTTTACTGTTTCTTACGCAAATGGTGAACTAGCTTTATTTAAGGATCAGATAATTACAACTTTAATGGGTATGGAGGGAGATTCAGGTGCTATACTTGTAGATGATAAGGATTGTGCTGTAGGAATGTTATTTTCAACTAGTCATAATAATACAGCGTTTAATCGTTTATCTACTGTTTTAGATCAATTAGATGTTCATTTACCGGATTAATTAGTTCTATACTAACATTGTTAAATATTTTTATAATTTCAAGTGTATATAAATAAATGAGGTGATATATGTGACTTTAATTAAAAATAATAGTGAGATTGAAAAAAATATAGCTCATATTTGTCATTGTGATTATAAATACTTTTTAAAAAAAAGAAATGTAGTTGGATTAGGTCTTGGATATAAGGTAAAAAATGGATTCCATACTAATCAGTTATGTGTTCAAGTACTTGTAAGTAGAAAATTTCCTGAAAATGAGATAAACATTAACGATAAGATTCCATCAATGTATAAAGGAATTCCAACAGATGTTAAAGCAACTGGATACTTTAGAGCATGTTCTTTTCGTAGAAAAAAACGTCCAGTTTTAGGTGGATATAGTGCAAGTGGATATTTTAATAATGAAATTAGTGGTACAGCGGGATGTTTAGTTACAAATGGAGTAAATAAATTCGTTTTAGGTACAAATCATGTTTTTGCAAATCTTAATATGTTTATTACAGGAACCAGTATCATTCAGCCTGCTTATGAATATGGAGGACGTTCCCCTTCTTGTAAGTTTGCAACCTTGTATAAATTTATTCCATTACGATTTATTAAGGGAAGAGAATTACCTACAAATTTAACTGATTGTGCACTAGCATTATTAACTAAGCCTAATATAATGAGTGATAATATTGCTTTAATAGGCAAAGTTACTTGTGTTAAGAATCCTAAATTAGGTAAACATGTTAAAAAGGTTGGTGCAACTACTGAACTTACTGAGGGTACTATTACAAATACAAATGCAACTGTGGTAATTAGTTATGAGAATAATGAATTAGCTGTATTTAAAGATCAGATAATTACAAGTGCCATGGGTGCAGAGGGAGATTCGGGCTCTATACTTGTAGATGATAATAATTGTGCTTTAGGTCTTTTATTTTCAACTAGTGAAGAAGATACAGTGTATAATCGTTTAACTACTGTTTTAGATCAATTAGATGTTCGTTTACCTGATTAATTATAAAGGTGATATAGTGTTAGTAAAGAAATATAAAACAATTTAGTAAATTATACTAATAATATACTTGACAGAATTAAATATGATGAAAGTATTGAAAAAAGTCAAAACTAAAAAATAAAGTGTAATAAAATTAAGTTTATGAACCTATAAATTATGTAAATACGTAAATAGAAAAAAAGGCTATTGGAGAATATCTAGTAGTCTTTTATTGATACAATTTCATTGTAATACTTTTATTATTTTAAATATATATAAATAAATGAGGTGATATATATGATTTTAAGTAAAAAAAATTGTTATAATGAAGAAAATAAATTACAAGAAAATATAGCTCATATTTGTGATTGTGATTATAAATACTTTTTAAATAAAAAAAATGTAGTTGGATTAGGTCTTGGATATAAGGTAAAAAATGGATTTTATACTAATCAGTTATGTGTTCAAGTATTTGTAAGTAGAAAATTTCCTAAAAATCAACTAAATAGTAACGATATCATTCCACTAATATATAAAGGAATTCAAACAGACGTTAAAGAAACAGGATATTTTAAAGCTTGTTTTCTTAATAAAAGAATACGTCCAGTTTTAGGTGGATATAGTATAAGTACAAATATGAATGATCAAATTAGCGGTACAGCAGGATGTGTAGTTACAAATGGAGTAAGTAAATTTGTTTTAAGTACAAATCATGTTCTTGCAAATCTTAATATGCTACCTATGAAAACTCCTATTATCCAACCTGCGTATATATATAGAGGGCATACTCCTACTGATACTATTGCAACTTTGCATAAATTTATTCCATTACGATTTATTAAAAGAGAAGAACAACCTACAAATTTGACTGATTGTGCATTAGGGTTATTAGTTAAAACAGATATAATGAGTGATAATATTGCTTTTATAGGAAAAATTACTTGTGTTAAAAGTCCAAAATTAGGTTCACATGTTAGAAAAGTTGGTGAAACCTCTGAGCTTACTCAGGGAACTATTACAAGTATAAATGCAACTTTTACTGTAGGATATATTACTGGTAAAGTAGCTTTATTTAAAGATCAAATAATAACAACTCATATGGCTCAAAATGGAGATTCAGGATCTATACTTGTAGATGATAATAATTGTGCTTTAGGTCTTTTATTTTCAACTAGTCTTAATAATACAGCCTTTAATCGTTTATCTACAGTTTTAGACCAATTAGATGCTAAATTAATTAATTATAAAGATTAATAATTTCTATATTAAAGTTATTAGAAAATCATATATTTAATGGATATTATTTATATGTAATATTTTAATTATTTTCAATATATATAAATAGATGAGGTGATGTATATGGTTTTAACGAAAAACGAAGAAAATAAATTACAAGAAAATATAGCTCATATTTGTAAGTGTGATTATAAATACTTTTTAAACAAAAGAAATGTAGTAGGTATTGGTTGTGGTTACAAGATTAAAGGAGGATTTTATACTAATCAGCTAAGTATTCAAGTGTTTGTAAGTAGAAAATTTTCAATGAATGAACTAAACAGTAATGATATAATTCCGTTAACATATAAAGGAATGCTAACAGATGTTAAAGAAACAGGATATTTTAGAGCATGTTCTCTTAATAAAAAGAAGCGTCCAGTTATAGGAGGATATAATATAGGTACAAATATGAATAATGAAATTAGTGGTACAGCTGGGTGTTTAGTTACAAATGGAGTAAGTAGATTTGTTTTAAGTACAAATCATGTGCTTGCAAATATTAATAAACTACCTATTAAAACCCCAATTATTCAACCATCTTATATACATGGAGGTTATACTCCTACTGATACTATTGCAACATTGCATAAATTTATTCCATTACGTCTTATTAAGGAAGAAGAACAACCTATAAATTTAACTGATTGTGCATTAGGATTATTAACTAAACCTAATATAATGAGTGACAATATAGCTTTTATAGGCAAAGTTAATTGTGTTAAAAGTCCAAAATTAGGTTCACATGTTAGAAAAGTTGGTTCAACAACCGAACTTACAGAGGGTGTTATTGTAAGTATAAATAGTGTTATGTCAGTTACTTATTGGGATGGTAAAAGAGCTTTTTTTGAAGATCAAATACTAACAACTCATATGGCTAGAAAAGGAGATTCTGGAGCTATACTTGTAGATGATAATAAATGTGCTTTAGGTCTTTTAATGGCAAATAATCCTAATGTTACAGTATTTAATAGATTGTCTACAGTTTTAGAGCAATTAGATGTTGGTTTAGTGCATTAATTATAAAGACTAATAATTTCTACACTAAGATTGTAAAAAAAGCCTTCTTATAATTGAAAGTTTTTCACTTTAGTGTAATATTTTTATTATTACAGAGATATATAAATATATGGGGTGAGATATATGGTTTTAAGGAAAAACAATGGTGATACTGGAGAAAATAAATTGAAATATAATATATCTAATATATGTAATTGTGAATATAAGTATTTTCTAAGAAAAGCAAATGTAGTAGGTATTTGCTGTGGTTATAAGATTAAAGAAGGATTTTATACTAATCAGCTATGTATTCAAGTATTTGTAAGTAAAAAGATTCCTAAAAATCAGCTAAATAGCTATGACATGATTCCATTGATATATAAAGGAATCCCAACAGATGTTAAAGAAACTGGACATTTTAAAGCATGTTATCTTATTGAAAGAAAACGACCAGTGTTAGGGGGATATAGTATAAGTACAAGTATGAATGATCAAATTAGTGGTACAGCAGGATGTGTAGTTACAAATGGCGTAAATAAATTTATTTTAGGTACAAATCATGTTTTGGCAAATAGTAATGTATTACCTATAAAAACTCCTATTATCCAACCCGCTTATATATATGATGGATATACGCCTAGGGATACTATTGCAAGTTTGTATAAATATATTCCATTACGTTTTATTAAAGGAGAGGAACACCCGTTAAATTTAACTGATTGTGCATTGGGATTATTAACTAAGTCTGATATAATGAGTAATAAGATTGCATTTATAGGTAAACTTAGATCTGTTAAAAGTCCAAAGTTAGGTGGACATGTTAAAAAAGTTGGTGCCATAAGCGAACTTACAGAGGGGACTATTACAGGTATAAGTGGTTCTATATTAGTTAGTTATTTAGATGGTAGAAGAGCTCTGTTTATGGATCAAATATTAACAACTCGTATGTCTGGTAATGGAGATTCAGGGTCTATACTTGTAGATAATAATAATTGTGCCATAGGTCTTTTAATTTCAAGTAATTCTAATATTTCGATATTTAATCGATTATCTACAGTTTTAGAGCAATTAGATGTTAAGTTGTTAAAATGATCATTGCAAAAATGAATATGATTTAATTTAAGAATAATAATATTTTAATAGAGGTTATGTAGGATAACTTGTTTAAAAACAAATTATTCTACATCCTATATTTTGAATTTTAATTTATTTAAAATGTATTATAAAATAAACTATGTATATCAATAAAGATTATTTTTTTATTCTTCCTATATAACCACCTATCCCTGTTAAAATAATCACTAATATTAGCGAAATATGTCCTAAAAAATTATTTATAAAACCATAACTAGGTATATATTCAAATAATGGTATAAGAGGTAACATCCATGGAACTACTATATATAATGAATATCCATCTAAAGAATTAAGAAAAAAGCATAATAAAGAAACTATACCTAAGATAATACCCCCACTAGCGCCTATGCATCCTACTAAAATTCCAGGCCAAAAACCTAATTTATTCTTATAGCTCCAATAAAACCAAAGAATCAAAAATCCTAATGATACTAATATTCCAAGCTTATTAGTAATTTTATTTTCATCTAAAATAATAAAATACGGTAAAGCTATAAACAAAATATAACTTGTAGAATACATAAATAAATCTATACCTTTTTTTAAATAAATTTTCATTATTAATATTTAGTCAGGGAACGTATAATAAGTACAACTCCCTACTAAAAACTCACCTCTTTTCTTATTACATCATAAAACGCCTTATTTATCATGGTTATATCTTCACTATTAGCTATTTTCAAAACGGCATTATTTTTTACATAGAAAGTATACTAAAAACTACTACCATTTCGAATTTCTTGATCTGATGATTTTTTATAATGTGCATTATTTATCAAAGCAATAAGTTCTTTAATTTTTGTGTATCATACTTGCTTTAGGTATTTTCTATTCATTTCGTTTAATAAAGCTAAAAATACTATGATAATAATTAACTCTAATTTATGTTTTTTTATTATCATTTTCATATCCTCCATTTCATAAAAATATTTCATAAATTTTGTTTTTAATTATATATATTCTATGATTTCTTTAATTAACCTTTAATTTTATATTTTTTATAAATACCAAAATAATTTCATTATTTCAATATTTAAAAATAAAATATTATTATATGTATTAAATAAGTAAATTTTTACCTATTTTATTGATAAATGTAATTATTAATTTACCAAGTATAAGAGCTCAGTTTTGTCTTGCTGAAGTTAATTTTTCTAATATTACGTGAAAATTCAAAGGATGTAGATAAATTATCCTACATACTTTTTATATAAAGAAAGGCACCTGATATTGAAGTTTATTCCAAGGTTTAGACAACAAAAATTATCTCGAAAATTTAAATATAAAAATAGATAGATACTTCAATTGTAAGAATCTATCTATTTTCATATTTCCTAATATTTTATACACTCAAAATCGTCAAGGGAGTGTTGTACAACCTTATAACGACTTATAGCCTTATTAGGAGGTCCTCCAAAGCAAATTAAATAAGGTGGATTAAAATAGGAATCATATACGTTTAAAATTAGGTCTTCAACTCCTCCTGGAAAAGCCATACGCTCTGATTTGCCTGGTCCAAACGGCGGACTAGGTTTTACAGTTTCTTTATCACTAAAATAATAATAAGAAAGTATAAAGTTTAAATAATGAGTAGTTTCATTTTTAACTTCTACATAAAAATATTCATTAGCATTTACACCTTGTCTACAACAACAACATTTAATATTGGGAAACATATAATCACCTAATATTTAAGATTTTTCTATCTAATTTATTATACTTTATTATGATTAGTATAGTGATATATTTAAGGTTTAATCTTTATTTCTCATAACTCCAATGGTTGCACCTTTAATGTGAGGATTATTTATCAAAGTTTTAAGTTCATTTTTAGTACCATAAACTACAACTCAAATAATTTCAGCAGGAATTTTTCTTTCTTTAAGGTAATTGTAAACTTCTTTATATCCTAATTTTCTAAGTCTATTTAATAATCCACTATAATTGGCTTTAAATATATTATCTAATACAACATTTCCCTCTGTTCGTACGCCTAAAACACTACCTTCTAGTATATAGGATGATTTACCAGAAAATTCATTAACATCTTTTTTATATCTAGCCATTTGTTCTTTAGTATAAGTATCTAACCATAGCCAAGATATATTAATATTTGGTATTAAGGTATTGAAATTACGAAGATTATACTTTTTATCAAAGAATAATCCCATTTCTATGATTTTATCATCTGGAATAGAGTCAAAATCTTTAAAGTCCTTTTTATATTTTTTATATTTAATATCAGGATGGAAGAATATAAGCTGTCTATATCCATTTTCCCAATGATAAACATCCCAACCTTTATGGCGAAAATTATCAATACCTGTTCCTGATGAAATCATACTATTTAATCCGAAAGAGGATACACTACTATATAATGGTACAGGTCGCCATCCAACTTCTTTATATAAAGTATAGTGACTACTACCACCAAGAAATCCTAAAACATCAACACTTTTACCTATATATGCATTGGAAATTTGAATTTTTGTAGACATTTCTAGACGATTTCTACTTATACTAGCAATTATTTTAGTTATAAAACTGTTTAAAGCTGAACCTAAAAAAAATACAATTACAGCAATTAATATGTTTGTAAGTAAATTTTTTCTTTTACCCTTTTTAACCGCTTTATTTAATTTATCATCTTTCCATCCTTTCTTTTTATTATAAATAAAACAACTAAACTTTTGAAATGTAAACAAAATTGGTAATAAAATATAAAAATATTCAGTAAGTTGATAAAATCACCTGTAACTTACATATATTGTTTTATATAAAGAAGTGCCTAAATTTGCTATAATTAATTATTCATTATTTTATATTATAAAATATATAAATAGATAATATACTAAAGAGGAGTGAAAAATTTTGAATAAGAGAAAAATTTTAAAAATAATTATGCTTTCTATAGTATCATTAATACTTTTAATGGGATGTTCTAATAAAAAGGAAGCCAAGAAATCAATAGAAAATATAGATACTTTAATTGTATCTGCACAAAAATATTTTGAAAGTAAAGATTATAATAATGCTATTTATACTTATAAAAAAGCTTTAGCTAAATTACCTAAAGATATCGATATTAGAATTAATTTATCAAATATTTATTTTAATATTCAACAGTATTCAAAATCAGAAGAATTCTTAATAAGTGCTTTAAAATTAAATTCAGATAGACTAGATATTTATGATAAGTTAGTGAAGACATATAATAAAATGGGATATGATAGTTCATATATACTAGAATCATGTAACAAAAACAATATACATATATCAGATAAAACAAAAGAAAAGCTTACCAATAAGTTTAATATTTTAGGAATTGAAAATAAAACTAGAGAAAATAATATTAATGAATCATTTAACCATGGTTTACTTAATAGAATTTATTATTTATCACAAGATTCTAATATTAGATCAACACCTAATTACTATGAAGATGGTAGAAATATATTAACATCAGCTAAAAAAGGAGAAAAAATAATAGAGTTAAATCCCCAATGGACATATGAACAAGATTCATTAACAGGTAGAGATAGATGTTGGATTAATATTAAATTATCTAATGGCAAAATAGGATGGATTAGTAAAAGAGCATTAGATATGACTAATAGATAATAATTAATAAAGCAACGAAAATTACATTAATTTAGTAATTTCTGTTGCTTTGTTAATTATTATCCAAATACAATTTGAACATCTAAAGCATCTAGTACATTTTGTATAGGGTTAAAAAAGGTTTGTGAAGAACTTCCAGACATACAAAGTCCTAAAGCATTCATATTCATATCTAATAATATAGCTCCAGAATCTCCTGGTGAAGCCATGGAAGTTGTACGAATTTGATTTTTGAAAAAACCTTCTCCAGATTTATATGTTGCAATAACAGTAACCGAAAGGCCTAGTATTTTTCCGGTAGTAAGTTCTGAAGTCGCACCCATCTTTTGTACACTTTGTCCAAGAGTAGGATATGATATACCCTTTATTCCTCCAAGCAAAGCAATTTTAGGATTAACTAGAGATTTATTGTGAACTTCAGCCATAGCACAATCTACTGTATTTATAGGTTCTTGTGTAGGGGTGAAGAATTTAAGAGGAATATATTTAGAAAGGTATGCTATTTCATCTCTCTTTAATCTGCCACCGAAGTTAATTGAAGGTTGCAAAACGGGACTCCCTAAAGTAGCTAGACCATATTGAGCAATAACATGACAACAACTCAGTATATGAAAGTAAGCCCCATCGGTTACTACACATCCCATTGTACCTTCAAACTTTAAATTTGTGCTTCCGATAATATATCCGCCAGCAACTGGACGAACTCTGTTAGTTAAAGACAAGAATTCAGATACTTTAGTTATTATAACATCAGTTTGTATACCTTTGTAAAATTTGGGAACTATGTCTTTTGGTGATAAATTATTTTTTGGAATTTTATTTGATACAAATACATTAATACATTTTTGAGGAAGTCGAAAACCTCCTTTTTCTTTGTATCCAAGGCCTACTCCTATAACATTAGATTTTTGTAAAAAAAATTTATAATCACAGTTGCATATATGACTAATCTTATCTTCTAAGGAACAAAAATTATTCATAATATACCATCCTTATTATTTATTTGTATGTTATATAGTATAAAAAATAATTAAATTGATATAAAATTAAGTTAATAAAAAGTGTAGTTAAACTTATAAATATATAGGTTTAACTACATTGGAAAAGATATTAATTATATATATTATTACAAGGCATTTCAGTATAACTAGGATTAAGAAAAGTTCCAGAAATTACAAAGCAACGATTATTATTAAGAGTTATAAAATTATTAAATACTACATGAAATTGAGAATTTTCATATGCATCTATAGTTAATTTAATATTAGTTGCTGTAAGAGGAATACATAATCTATAGTCTTTACCTTGTGATATAGAATCACTTTGTAAAAGTATTTTTTTACTCCTAAACGTAAAGTTTATATAAAAAATAGTTTCAAATGAGCCAACGTTAAATACTCTTATATAATTACAATCTATATTAGCTTTATTGAGACATCTATTTAAATATATATTTACTCCCATATTAATCACCTATATTTATATTGTAATAAGAGATACATTCAAACTTCTAAGAACATCTGAAATAGTATTAATAACGGATTTTCCACCACCACCAGTCATAATAAGACCTATGGCATAATCATTATCACTTAATAATATAGATCCTGAATCACCAGGACTAGTCATAATATCTGCTAATATTTGATTTCTAAATATAATATCTTGTCCTTTTATATTAAATCTAAAAGTGGTTTTAACACCAGTTATTTTTCCTGTTGTAAGAGCAGTTGTTCTACCAACCTTCTTTACACTTTGTCCGAATTTAGGAGAAATCACACCTTTAGGTGCATTTACCAAAGCTATTTTAGGAGATACATTTCTTTTATTTAAGACCCTAGCTATGGCACAATCAACAAGATTTGTTTCTTCAAAACTTATTGGAGTATATTGTGAAAGTGCTCCAACTATATCATCAGGAGATTTACCACCATCTAAAACACCAGGTTGAACTACAGCAGTTCCTATAGGAACGGTATTAAGATCAGCTAAAACATGATTATTACTTAGCATATAATTATCATGATTATCAGTTACAACACATCCCATAGTAGCAGCTCCATTTATAGTTATAACACTTATACTATATCCCCCTTGTACAGGACGTATTTTTTTAGTTAATGAATCATTCTGATTAAAATTACTACACAAACTATCACGATCAATAGACATAATACCAATTTGTACTACATCTGTTGCAATTCCTTTGTATATTTCTGGAATTAAATCCTGCTCATATATTTCGTTTGATGATAATTTATTACTTACATATACAACAATACATTTTTGGCAAGTATAAAAACCATTTTTTATTTTATAACCAAGTCCCACTCCTGTTACATTTGCTTTAGAAAAGAAAAATTTATATTCATTTTCACATATGCAAGCAATTTTAGAATCTATATAACAATTACAATTCATGTAATATCACCAACATATTTTTATTTTTGATAAAATATATACATAATAAATAATATGATTTTATAGATAATAATGATACCACATATTGTTATGTATATATTAAATCAATATTTTTAACATAACTATCATAAGTCAAAATCTTCAACGAAGTAATTAAAAGGTATTTCACTAGTTATTAGAATACTTTGTAATAATATAATATTTAATAGTATTTATACGAAAGTATTAGGAATAATTTGGTAACTATAATGTTATAGAGTGAATATACTGTATTAAAAGTAAGTATTTTAAAAAAATAGGTGAATCCAAATGATTACAAATTTAAATACTTTTCAGCCAAATGCTAATGATGGATTTATACGTGTATATAATAGAGGTGCATTTATATCGTATTTTAGAATAGAATATAAATTAAATCAGTGGTATCATGAGCTTTATAGTAGAGAAATCCCAGTTCTTCAGAATGATATATTAAGAATACCCGCAGGTGCTACAGATATACTTTTTCAAGTTTGGGTTGCTGTTTATTTTCAAACATGGTTAGTTAAATATGTTCGAAGATTCTCATCACCTCCAAGAAAATGTTATAGATTATCTGGAGTAACTTTTTACACGTATTGTGAAGAAATCCCTTGCCCTATAGGGGATCTAGGATAAAATTTATTTTTAATTTTTTTATGTTATTATAAATATAATAATATTAGTTAAGAACAGCTATATGGAATACACAAAAAGTATATTCTATATAGCTGTTTTATATATTAATGGTTATATAAAATATTTTATTAAGATAATATATATATTCAATAATATTTTTATAGTATTTAAGCATAGTATTATATAAACATATTTACAAATATTTCTTAAATAAATTTCTTTAATTAAGATTTATATTTGAAATTATTATTATACATTAATTATTTTGGTTGAAGCATTAATTATAAAAACAACCTATAGGATAAAAAAAATAATAAATTAGTAAAATGTTAAATAATTTATTATTTTACTTTTTAATAAAAATATGATATATTATCAATGAAAACGTTTCAAAGGAGTGACATACATGAAAAAAACAAAATTATTAGCAATTGTTATAGCTTCATTTATGACTCTTGGAGCTGTTGGATGTACACAAACTAATAAAACAACTACATCTAATATTACTAATAAAACTATAATAGCTCATAGAGGAGCATCAGGTTACCTACCTGAACATACATTAGAAGCATATTCTCTTTCCTATGGATTAGGTGCAGACTATATTGAAGCTGATGTATGCTTAACAAAAGATGGAGTGCCAATAGTAATGCACGATATTCATCTTGATACTACAACTAATGTAGCTAAAATTTTTCCAGATAGAAAACGTAAAGATGGAAGATATTATATTATAGACTTTACTTTACAAGAAATAAAAAAACTAAGTGTTAATGAACGTATTGATTTAAAAACAAATGAAGCTGTATTTAAAGATAGATTTCCATTACACAAATCACATTTTGAAGTTCCTACTTTAGAAGAAGAGATACAATTAATTCAAGGATTAAATAAAAGTACCGGTAAGAATGTTGGAATTTATCCAGAACTTAAAAATCCTAAATTTCATACTGAAAATGGTCAAGACATCGGTAGTGTTACCTTAAAAATCCTTGAAAAATATGGATATAATGATAAGAATTCAAAATGTTATCTTCAATGTTTTGACCCAACTTATTTGAAGTATATGAAAAATAAACTTAAAACTAAATGCAAAATAGTTCAACTTATAGGACTTCAATCTTGGGAAGACAATAAAAATGATAATGTTGCACAAATGTTATCTAAAGAAGGCTTAAAAGAAATGGCTAAATATGCTGATGGAATAGGTCCTTGGTATGGACAAATTTTAAATAATGATGGAAAACTAGAAAAAAGTCAAGATGTTACAAATCCAGATCTTGTAGCAGATGCACATGAAGCAGGACTTGTAGTTCATCCATATACTGTTCGCAAAGATCAATTACCTAAGTATGCAAAGGATGCTGATTCTTTACTTAGAAAATTATTATTTGATGCAAATGTAGATGGATTATTTACTGATTTTACTGATTTAGGAGTTAAAGCTGTTAAGGAAGGTCCTTTAAAATAAAAATAAAAAGAGATACTACTTACAAATTATTTTTGTAAACGGTATCTCTTTTGTTTTAAAAAGTTACCAGAAAAACTAAGAGCAGATTGTCTAAATATTATATGAGAAAAGCAAAGAATATAGAAATATATATAAATGTTTTTTAGGATTAGTTTAAATATACAATTAAGGAATATTAGTTTTTAAAATTAGTAAAATTAAGTTATTAATAAAAAGGAATCTTATAATTAAGGATTCCTTTTTTTATTAACTATCTAGTTATGAGTTTTACATTAATATTACTTAGAACTGTTTCTATAGGGTTAAAAGTTGATCTAGTTGAATTTCCAGACATAAACATACCTATAGCCTGTTTGTTGCGGTTTAATAATATAGATCCAGAATCACCAGGATCACCCATTTTACTTGTTGTTATTTGATCAAGAAAAATAGATTCTCCTTGTAGTCCATTAATTTTAATAGCTGTACCTATTGATGTTATAGTACCGCTGGTTAATTCAGAAGTTACACCAACTTTTTGAACATAGAGTCCTAATGATGGTTTTGCTAAGCCTTTTATGTTACCAAGAAAAGTTATTTTAGAAGAAACTTCAGAAGGATTGAGTATTTTAGCTATAGCACAGTCTACATAATTAATACCTTCATTAGTGGAGGTCGAATAACTAATAGGAACATATTTTGAAAGAGTTGCTATAGTATCTTTAGGAGGGTCTCCTCCATATGCATAACTTGGTTGGGTTATTGAATAATTTAAAGGAAGACTTTCTTCGAAGGTAATTATATGATTACAGGTGAGTATATATAAAATTTATCATCTGTTACTACACAACCAAGGGTACCACCTTGCCGAATAAGAGCTGGACCTATATCGTATCCACCAGAGACAGGACGAATTTTCTTGTTTAATTTTTGAAAATGAAATGCGCCAGTATTTACAACATCTGTTGGTATTCCGGAATAGTATGATGGAATCATATCATTAGAAGACATGTTACAAGAGGGAAGTTTATTAATTACAAAGACACTTAAACATTTTTGAAAAGTATTAAATCCATTCTTAATTTTATATCCAAGACCAACACCTACTACATTAGCTTTGTTTAAAAAGTAGTCATAATTACACCTTGCAATATGAAGAATTTTTTTTTCTAAGGAAATAGAGTTACACACTTAAATCACCTTCAAAACTTGAATTTTAACTAGTAACAATTCCAATACTCATTAATCTTAAAACATCACTTATATTATTAGAAACTGTCATAGTGTTACTTCCACCTATAATAAGTCCTAAGACGTAATTATCATTATCTAGTAGAACTGACCCAGAATCTCCTGGTTGTGATAAAAATGTTGTAACTATTTGATTTTTAAATAAAACTTCTTTTATACCATAATCTGCTGTATAAGTTACATTTATAGCAGTTATAGTTCCTGTAGTTAATTCAGAAGTTTTACCTACTTTTTTTACAGAGGAATTTAATTGAGGTTGTTTTGTACCTTTAGGAGGCCCAACTAAAGCAATTGCAGGAGATGCTATAGATTTATCAATTAATCTTGCAATTGCACAATCTACATAATTGGTTGGTCTTTTAAAAGCGGTTACACGCTCTAAAGGAATGAAATTTGAAAGATTTCCAACTACATCTGCTGGAGATTTTCCACCATCATTAGCACTTGGTTGTAATATAGGTGTATTAATTGATAAACTATTGAAATCAGCAAGAACATGGTTATTGCTTAAGAAAAACCTACTAAAGCCATCTGTCACTAGACATCCTAAAGTACCACCTAGCGCATTTACAGGTCCTAAACTATATCCACAAATAACTGGTCGAATTTTTTCAGTTAATGATTGTGGCTGAAAATATCCACTATCTACTGTATCTGTAATAATTCCTTTATATATAGCTGGAACTAAATCAGCTTCAGGTAATTCGTTTTCATAAACTTTTTTAGTTACAAATACTTTAATGCATTTTTGAAAAGTACAGAAACCACTTGTTACTTTATATCCAAGACCAACACCTACCACATTAGCTTTTTTAAGAAAAATCTCATATTCATTAGAAGCAATATAAGAGATTTTTTCTTCTAATGTGTTCTTGTTACAAGGTCTACAGTAACAACAACAAGTATTTACATTTTTACAATCCATATATATCACCTACTATATAATATGATTAAGTTTTGAGAAGTTACAATGGTTCTATATAGAATAAAACATTCTAATATTTTTATTAAAATCAGGCTGTTGATAAATATAATTTATCAACAGCCAAAAGCCTCCAATTCTTGGAGGCTTTTATACTATTTCATATGTCCTTTATAAATAAATTTTTATCTACTTTAATATAATTCAACATAATTTTCAAAAAACCTTTTTATTAATAAAAAATTTGTTATTCAACAACATAATTAAATATAAATCATAATAATTGTATAAAAAACATATTTCTATTTTTTACTAAAATTTTTAGTTATAATAATTATACCTAATTCTTTCAAAATATCAGTTATTTCATTAGCTATAGTATTGTTTTCATTACTACTCATAATAAGTCCTAGAATATTATTTTTATTATCTAATAATACAGACCCTGAATCACCACTGGTACTTATTTTAGTTGTAACTATTTGATTTTTAAATAAAGCTATTCTCTCCTTATCATCTTTTATAAAAACAGAAACATATAAACTTTTTACTTTACCAGTGGTTAATTCAGTAGAAGCTCCAACTTTTTTTACCTCTTGACCTATCCTTGCAAATGCTATTCCTTTAGGCATTCCAACTAATGCAATATTAGCAGATACCAAAGATTTATCTATTACTTTAGCAATTGCACAGTCAATATAATTAGCAGGTTCTTTACTACCTTCTACAAATTCTATTGGGATAAATTTTGAAAGTATTGCTATTTTATCAGTTTCAAATTTTCCACCAAATGTACGGCTAGGTTGAATGATTTTAGTTCCTATAGGAGCTAAGTTATTATTGGCTAATACATGATTTACGCTTAATATATAAGTATCAAAGCCATCTGATACTAAACATCCAAAAGTTCCAGTTTTACGAGGAATATAATCATTTCCTATCCCATATCCAGGAATAGCTGGTCGTATTTTATTCATTAATGAATCTGTTTAAATATTCCTGTTTGAACAACATCTGTTATTATACCTTTATAATAATTAGGAATTAAATCTTTAAAATTTAATTTATTTTTTTCAAGCTTTCTTAAAACAAAAACTTGAATACATAGTTGATTAGTATAAAATCCATTCTTCATTTTATATCCGAATCCTACCCCTGTTACATTTGCTTTATCTAAAAAATATTTATATTCACAATTGCATATATAACGAACTGATTTCTCTATTTTACTTCTTGATAGCAATCATTACTAAAAACCATAACATAACCTCATTTCAATTGATAACATAATTTTCTAATTTTAAAAGCTAAATTACTTAATTGTATATTATATTAAATTAAGTAATTTATTTAAAAATCATAAATATAGTTATTCCATATATCTTTTTAGGATTTTTTAAGAAACTAAAACTAGTGCATTTTAAAAAATATTTAATAGTGATTTTATTCCTGATAAATTTATTAATTCATTAATTCACAATATAATTAATATAATATATTATTAATAATATGAAATGAGGATGCATTGTGTATTATTGTGAAGAAAATAAAATAGAAAAATTAATTGCTCATATATGTAATTATGAATATAAGTATTTTTTTAATAAAGCAAATGTAGTAGGAATTGGATGTGGATATAAAATTAAAAATGGATTTTATACTAATAAATTATGTATTCAAGTGTTTACAAATAAAAAACTCCATAGTAATCAATTAAATTCACAGGATTTAATTCCTAATTTATATAAAGGAATTCTAACAGATGTAATACAAACAGGGGTTTTTAGTAGTTGTTCTTTATCAAGAAGAATTCGTCCAACTGTAGGAGGATACGTTATAGGAAATGAATATAAAAATGAAGTTTCAGCTACACTTGGATGTTTAGTTACTGACAATAAAGATTTATTTATACTAAGTAATAATCATGTTCTTGCTATGCTTAATGAGGCTCCATTAGGTACTAAAATAATTCAGCCAAGTTGTAATTGGGGAGGAAGTTTTGAAACCGATGTAATTGCAATTCTTTCAAAATATATACAGATAAGATTTTTAGGTGTTATTTCAATTCCTACAAATTATGTAGACTGCGCAATTGGAAAAGTAATAAATAAATCGTTAGTATCCTCTAAAATTGCATTTGTTGGATTGCCTACAGGAACTATTATTCCTAGATTAAATGAAAATGTAACAAAAGTTGGTTATAAAACAGAATTAACTATGGGTATTATAAAAAGTATACATAATACCATTGTAACAGAATTTGATGATAATGGTAAAAAAGCTATGTTTAAAGAACAAATACTTACAACTAGAATGGGTGAGAGTGGA